>JBEGUW010000020.1:0-21925 GCA_041178665.1 Bacteroidota bacterium | reverse complement strand
ACAAGAGGTAATTCACGCAATTTCATGATCCGTTTATTTTAGATGATTCATATTGGATGAAATATCCGAGAAATACACCAATTTTGTGAAGTGCGCATTAATCATTCAATTCAAGGGATAGAGGGTTGGGCAGACCTGCTTTATCCAATCGATATTTCTTTGTCGATGGGTCCAGGCGGCGACAATCCAAGAGCGTTTTTTATTGATCCTCCGAAATTTGATGCCATCAGAGTGGGTGATTTTATTGGTCGCGTCGCCGAAGGTGGATCGGCAAACTGCGAGATTCTAAAGCTTTGTGCCCATGGAAATGTAACGCATACAGAATGTGTGGGGCATATTACAGAAGAGCGAATTGTTATGCCGGATGTTTTAAAACAATTTTGGTTTTCAGCGCAATTGGTTTCAATTGATATCTCTTCCACGGGTTGTGTAAGTTTGGTTGATATTAAATCATTGCAAATGGGTGAAATAGAATCGGTAATATTCAGGAGTCTACCCAATAGGGAAGCAAAAAGACGCATGGACTGGAGCGGTAATTCGGCGCCTTATTTTGAGCCAGAGGCTTTGGCCTATTTGCGTGATTTAGGGGTCGTTCATTTGCTCACTGACTTCCCTAGCGTGGATCCGGAGGAGGACGATGGTCGGTTGGCCGCACATCACGAATGGTGGGGATTGTCGCAGAGAAGTGAGGCTGGGAATACGTTGACAGTAAGCCAAGACCATTCTCGATTTTCATCTACCATTACTGAGTTGATCTTTGTGCCTGATTCGGTTGAAGATGGAATTTATATGTTAAATTTTCAGGTGCCAAACCTTAGGACAGATGCTGTTCCTTCTCGGCCTGTTATCTATAAATGGAATGCCTTGGTTCACACAATTTCTAATGCAAAAATCAGTTAACGATTTTGTCGATGGGTGAAAAATGGCTCTATTTCATAAATATTTTGGTTTCTCGATTTGTAAATGCAGGGAAAACCAATTTGGGAGCAATGTCCAATAGCTCGGACAAAATCACTAGTATCATCATTGTAAAATGGGACGAAATTGGTGATATGCTAACGGCTGTCCATGTTTTTGAATTGTTAAAGCGAAATTATCCCGGGGTTGAAATTACCGTATTGTGCAAGCCCTTTGTTTCCTCATTAATCCAAACAGATCCCAACGTAGATATTATTATCAATGATGTTGATCAGTGGACAAAAAGATATGATTTGGTGGTTGAATTACGTGGTACATGGAAGTCGTTATTTAAATCTTTGGGATGGGAAACCATTCCCAAGTATCGAGTGGATAGGGGCTGGGTTCGATTTCAACAACGAGGTAAACAGCCGCACGAGACCATTACCAATTATCGAATTATTGAGCCCTTGTTGTGGCGGGTAGGTGGAGAAAAAAAAGTTGAGGACTTAACGATAAAACCCCAATTGTTTCCTAGTGCCAAAGATATCGTACTTGCGCAGGACTGGGTTGCGTGGGCACTGAATAATGATTTAGGTTTAATGGAAAATGTATTAGGTATTGCGATTATACATACCGGTGCACGGAGCGATTTACGGAGGTGGTCGCCAAATCGTTTTGCAGAATTTTCTAAATGGGTGCTCGATGAAAAGAAATTGGTGCCGGTTTGGGTGGGTACCAAGGATGAAAAAGAACAAATCATTGCCTCCATTGCATTGGGTGGCGTGGGTAAGGTTTGGATTTCGGGCGAAACGAATCCAGTATCTACTTCTTTATTGGCATTTTATGCATTCATAGAGCGGAGTGCCCTTTACTTGGGAAACGAAAGTGGGCCTTTACAAATGGCGGATATCGCAGGGATCCCCACAGTGGGGATTTTTGGTCCAGGTGTCCCCAATGTGTTTTATCCCAAATCATCAAAGAGTATGGTACTTCATGAAGTTTTGTCTTGTAATCCTTGTGATCAGACCGTTTGTATTCAGCCCAGCGATCGATGTGTGGACCGTGTTTTGTTATCTCAGGTGAAACTTGCAGTAAATCAAGTGCTTGGATAAATAAGTAGGTATTTTCAATAATTTCATCGTGTTGATTTTGTAATCGCATTTTTCAATAAGTATATTTGGTCATTGTTATAAATTATTAATCCAATCCATGAGAAAAGCCTTTGAGGTTACGGTTTTAGGGACTTCGTCGGCTACCCCTACCAAGTATCGGCATCCGAGTTCTCATTTTGTGAGATTGGAAGGTAGTTATCTGCTTTTGGATTGTGGTGAAGGGGCTCAAAGGCAATTAGCTCGATACGGTCTGAGAACACAGAGGATTTCGCATGTGTTTATAACGCATCTGCATGGAGATCATTATTTTGGATTGCCAGGATTAATTACTTCGATGGCCTTATTTGGGAGAACAGAGCCGCTAATTATTGTTGGTCCTTCGGCGTTAGAAAGCATCATACAGGTTCTTTTGGTGGAAAGTGATTCAATATTGCCATATCCCCTAAAATTTGTCAGCACGCAAATCAACCACATTGAAACAATTGCCTACGGCGATAATTTTGAGGTGATTTCGGTTCCTTTAAAACATCGTGTACCGTGCACGGGTTTCATCATCAAGGAAAAAGGACCCGAACGAAGATTAAATGTAGATGCCTGTGTGAAGTATAAAGTCCCAATTCAACAATATGATGCAATCAAATGGGGCGCAGATTATATCTCTAGTGATCGAGTTCAAATTAAAAATGAACTCCTAACAACGGATGGATTTAAAAACAGATCCTATGCTTATATCACTGATACAATCTATGATCCGGAATATTTAACACCAATTTTGCAGCAAGTGGATTTGTTATATCATGAGGCTACTTTTTTAACAGATCGTTTATCCAGGGCAATTGAAACTTATCACAGTACTGCTTTGCAAGCCGCTCAAATCGCAAAAATGGCAAACGTAGGTCAATTGTTGATTGGACATTTTAGTGCGCGATACAATGATGCACAACCTCTGCTATTAGAAGCTAGGGCTGAGTTTGAATCAACCTTTGAGGCCGTTGAAGGGCAAACTTTTTCCGTAGGTTTGTAAATTTTGGTGGCTTGCCATGCGGGTCTTTCTGTGAATCGCGATTCGCTATAAGTAGTTTCCATGGCATTGAATTGTTCTAAACACCGCACTGAACGATTCAGTACACACTCCCTAACTTCGTGCAAAACTCTGTCGCGTGCGTGCGCGACCGTTGGGACTCGCAGTGTTATTTTCGTTGGGATTCAAAATGGCCAAACGAAAAAGTAGTAAAGACACCCGCCCAGATTTTCTGCGCGACAATGGAGATCGTATCGACAAGATTTCGGCCAATGATATTTGGTCGGCCATTACCCTAAAGCACGAGCCCACCCGCAAAGTTGTGGGATTTCTTTTGGTCGTTTTCTCGGCCGTGCTCGCCATCGCTTTTACCTCCTTTTTCTTCTCTTGGAAGCTGGATCAGAGTTTGATGACCCGCAGCGATGATGGTTTGTCGTATTTCAACGGCAGCGCCAAAAACGCCATGGGATATTACGGGGCCAAGCTGGCGTTTCAGTTTGTGCACAACGGATTTGGTTTGGCGGCCTACGCGATTTTGCCTTACATCGCCCTTACCGGGTTATTTCTTTTGTTTGATTATCGTCCTTTTTCCCTGCTGCGTATCGCTGTGCATACTATTCTTTTTACGGTTTGGTTTTCCCTTTTCCTGGGTTTCGCTTTGCGATGGTGGCCTTTGTTAAGCGGGTCGTTTGGATTTTTTGGCAACCAACAAATTGAAGCCGCGATTGGTGGTGTGGGGTCGTTTTTCTTCCTTGTCGCCTATGCCGTGGCCTATTCGATGTTCTTTTTCAATGCCAACCCTTTCGCTCGAATCAAAATGAATTATGGCGCCAATGGCGAACGATTGGATTGGGATGGGGTGGAAGATGAAGCAGATTTGGAAGAGTCTTTTGCGCACGGCAAGGGTGGCATTCGCTCCGAAGCAGAAGTGGTTGAACCTTCTGGCTTTGAAGCTAGTATACATGAAGATTTCGCCATCGAAGAAGAGTTGGATTTGGTGGATGTGGAGTTGGAAGACGATTCCGAGGAACTTACAGAGGCACAGCGCGCTGCATTGACGCAGATATCGCTAAAACCAGCTGATACAGTGGCGCCCGGAAAAGTGGCGAACCCTGCGCAACCAGTGATTGGTAAGCACGATGATTTTGTGGTGCATCGCGGAGAAGAGGAAGTTATGGATGTTGATCTGGCGCCCATGAATCATGAGCCCGAGTCATTTAACGCACACGCATCGTCCAGTGAGAACAATACAGACGAAATAGATGAAGGAAGTCCAGCAGTGGGCATCAATACTCTCTTGGGCGACGAAGATTTTCAGGTAGAAGTGATGGCCGATGAAGCCGATGAGGCGGTGGATGAGAACACGGGCGACAATTCCATGGAGCATATGGGCATTGATACGGTGTATGACCCCACCCAGGAACTGAGCAAATACGTTTTTCCGACCTTGGATTTGTTGGACGAGCACGACACGCGCAAGCAGGAGATCGACATGGAAGAGATTCAGCGAAGTAAGGATATGATTATCCAAACGCTGGAAAACTATAAAATAGGTATCGCAAGCATTAAGGCCAGTGTCGGTCCAACTGTGACTTTGTATGAAATCGTACCTGCACCCGGCGTGAAAATCTCCAAGATCAAAAACTTGGAAGACGATATCGCGTTGAGTTTGGCTGCCTTGGGTATACGCATCATCGCCCCCATTCCGGGCAAGGGAACCATTGGTATTGAGGTGCCGAACAAGAATCCGGAGATGGTGCCTATGCGCAGTGTGTTGGCCAGCAAGAAGTTTCAGGATTGTGATTTCCAGCTGCCGGTGATTTTGGGTAAGACGATATCGAACGAAATCTTTGTGGCGGATTTGGCGAAGATGCCCCACTTGTTGATGGCGGGGGCTACGGGTCAGGGTAAGTCGGTGGGTTTGAACAGCATTTTGGTATCGTTGTTATACAAGAAACACCCGGCTTATGTGAAGTTTGTGTTGGTGGATCCCAAGAAGGTGGAGCTTACGTTGTTTAACAAGATTGAACGACATTTCTTGGCGAAGTTGCCGGGCGATGGGGAGGCGATCATTACAGACAATCACAAGGTAATTAATACGTTGAACAGTTTGTGTGTGGAGATGGACAATCGATACAAGTTGTTGCAGGACGCTTTGGTGAGGAACATCATTGAGTACAACAACAAGTTTTTATCGAGGAAACTGAATCCGAACGATGGGCATCGTTTCTTGCCATATATTGTGGTGGTGATTGACGAGGTGGCGGATTTGATGATGACGGCGGGCAAGGAAATTGAGACTCCGATTGCGCGTTTGGCTCAGTTGGCACGTGCGATAGGCATTCACTTGATTTTGGCTACGCAGAGGCCGAGCGTAAACGTAATCACGGGTATGATCAAGGCGAACTTCCCGGCGCGGATTGCGTTTAGGGTGAGTTCGAAGATCGATTCACGCACCATTTTGGACGCGAATGGGGCGGATCAGTTGATTGGTCGGGGAGATTTATTATACAGCGGCGGCAATGAAGTCATTCGATTACAATGTCCGTTTGTGGATACCCCAGAAGTGGAGCGCATCGTTGATTTCATTGGCGAGCAGCGAGCTTTCCCAACGGCGTATGTGTTGCCTGAGGTGAAGGAAGAGGGGGGCGTGTTGAGCGGCGAAGGCTTGGATTCTGGAGATTGGGATCCGATGTTTGAGGATGCGGCGCGTGTTGTGGTCTTGAACCAAGTGGGCAGTACGAGTATGATACAGCGCAAATTGAAGATTGGTTATAACCGGGCGGGGCGTTTGATGGACCAGTTGGAAGATGCCGGAATTGTGGGCGGAAACAATGGCAGCAAGGCCCGTCAAGTTTTGATTACCGACGAGCATAGTTTAGGCCAATTTTTGAGTAATTTGCGTTGATTTTTAAAACATCGAAACAGTAAATAAAATGAATCATTCAATCATATCAAGGACCATGCGCTTATTACTTGTTGTTGGCTTATTTCTCATTACCCCGGCGGTATTCGGGCAAAACGATCCAAAGGCGGAGGCCATCATCAAGAAGGTGGCGGCGGTATATCAATCGTACACTACGATCAAGGCAACGTTCACTTTAACGACCACGCCGGTAAGTGGCAGGGCATCGGTGGAAAAGGGGAGCGTTTGGTTGAAGGGGAAGAAGTTTCGGTTGGATTACGCGTCGCAGGAGATTTATTGCAATTCTGTCTTTACTTGGACTTACAGCAAGGACGATGCGGAGGTGACGAAGGAGAATTTCAAGTTGAGGGACAATAGTATCACGCCGAACGAGATTTTTACGATTTACAACAAGGGGTTTAAGAGTAAGTATGAAGGTCCGATCGTACGCAATGGCAAGAATTATGATGTGATTCAGTTGGTGCCTAAGAATGCAGCGAATTACAGCTATGTGAAGTTAGAGATTGATAAGGCGACGAATAAGATTCAGCGGGTAATTCAGCATTACAAGAATGGAACTGAGGTTGCGATTGAGGTGACCTCTTTGGTGCCGAATACGCCCTTGGTTGATACTTTCTTTGAATGGAATGCTGCGGCGCATGCGGATGTGGCGATTGTTGATTTGACAAAGAAGCGGAAGCCGTAGTTGTTAGCTATTTAGATTTGTGTTTAAATATAAAGGGCCGCTATTGCGGCCCTTTTCAATGGATGTATTGATTATGTTTATTAAGCTGGCATTCTACCCAACACCTCAGCCATTTTCTGGCCGATTTCGGCGGGAGAAGCTACTACGTGAATGCCACACTCGGCCATGATGGCCATTTTTGCGGCAGCGGTATCGTCTTTTCCACCTACAATGGCTCCGGCGTGACCCATTCTACGGCCTGCTGGTGCGGTTTGTCCGGCGATGAATCCAACCACAGGCTTAGTTCCGAATTCTTTGATCCAACGGGCTGCTTCGGCTTCCATACCACCACCGATTTCACCAATCATTACGATACCTTCAGTTTCGGGATCGTTCATGAACAATTCTACGGCTTCTTTGGTGGTTGTTCCAATGATAGGGTCTCCACCAATTCCAATGGCGGTACTTTGACCCAATCCCAATTTAGTTAACTGATCTACAGCTTCATAGGTAAGGGTTCCTGATTTAGAAACCACACCGATTGAACCTTTTTTGAAAATGAACCCGGGCATGATGCCAATTTTGGCCTCGCCTGGAGTGATGATACCAGGGCAGTTTGGACCGATTAAGGTACAGCTGAATCCTTTGATGTATTCACGCACTTTCACCATGTCTTTGGTTGGGATGCCTTCGGTAATGCAAACAATCACTTTGATTCCGGCTTCGGCTGATTCCATGATGGCGTCTGCGGCGAATGCGGGTGGAACAAAAATGATACTGGTATTGGCGGATGCTTCGCGAACTGCATCTTGTACACTATTGAAAACAGGACGGTCGAGGTGAGTACTTCCTCCTTTGCCAGGCGTAACGCCACCCACGACGTTGGTACCATATTCAATCATTTGTTGGGCGTGGAAGGTGCCTTCGTTGCCAGTGAAACCTTGTACGATTACGCGTGAATCTTTGTTAACCAGTATACTCATAGTTTTATTGCTGCGCGAAAATAATACAGAAGCCCCCAAATTCAATAAGGGCGTGTGATTATTTCTCGATGGCCGCAACTAATTCAGGCGCCAATGGTTTTACACCAGAAGGGTAGTAGGCGACAAGTTGACCTTGCTCGTTGATCAAGAATTTGTTGAAATTCCAACCCACAGTGGCATCAAGTGCGCCGTTTTCTGACTTGTTAGAAAGCCAGCGATACAATGGATGTTGTTTGTTGCCTTTGACATCTAATTTTTCTGAAATAGGGAAAGTTACGCCGTAGTTTTTTTGACAAAACGAAGCGATTTCTGCTGCTGCGCCTGGCTCTTGATCCATGAATTGGTTACAAGGACAGCCGATGATGATGAGTTTATCGGCGAATTTCTCTGAAAGTTGCTGCAATTCCGCGTATTGGGGTGTGTAACCACATTTAGAGGCTGTATTTACGATTAGGATTTTCTTTCCTTTGTACTGAGAGAGATTGATTAAATTGGTACCATCCAACGATTGTAGTTGGATGTCGTAGATGCTTTTTGCAGTGGCTGCACTTTGACTGGGGTCGATAGTTTTGGTTTTACCAAATACGCAAGCAGTAATTAATGAGCCAATGGCGGCGGCAACGGATGCAATTCTTAGGATTCTCATGTTGGATTAACAAAGTAAAGGCAACTTTAGTTTTTTTGGTTATTTTCGTGGGATGCGATTGAATTTTTCTCACGGGTGGATGTTCTCTTTAGGTTTGTTATTTACGGGCATGATGGGATTGGTTGCGTGCAGCGAGGAATTGCCGCCAGTGATCATGACAGCCGAAGAAAAGCCTTTGTTGGATACATTTTACTTAGGCAGTGTGCCGTCGGCAGCGGTGAAAAAAGTTTTGTTGTTTGACGTTACGGGTGTTCGGTGCAACAACTGTCCTAAGGCGGCAGTATTGGCTAAAAACTTGGCATCGAGCAATTCGGGTCGGCTTGAAGTGGTGGCTTTGTATCCCAAAACGCCCATGAGTTTGACCTTCCCTTGGGCCGGTTACGATACCATGAGCACATCAGAGGCAGAAATTATTGCCACTGCCATGGGGGGAATCACTTCCTTGCCTTTGGGTGCGGTGGATCAGGTGGCGTTCAATGGAAGTAAGTTGTTGAATACCAGCGATTGGGGTGCGGCTGTAACTGCACAATTGGCTAAAACATCACCCATCAATATCACCTTGAATAGCACCTGGAAAACGGCTGATGGCAAGGCGAGGGTAGAAATTAAGGCGGTTGCCAATTCGGCTTTAACAGCCAATTATAAGTGGGTGGTAGCAATTACCGAGAGTAAGGTGAAAAGCAAGCAATCAGACCAAGATGCACCAGGTGGAATGGTGGATGACTACGACCATGAACACGCTTTGCGCGGTGTGGTGGGTTCAACGTTGGGGAGCGACATTAATACGACTGCAGTTTCCGCGGGATATGTAAGAGAAAAACAATTTTACGTAGTTCCCAAAGCCAAGTGGAATGCAGCCAATTGCGATGTTGTGGTTTGGGTGTACAATGCCGATACCAAAGAAGTGGTGCAAGTGGAAAAAGTGGCTCTCAAATAAGTTGATGCCCGGTTAATAGGCGTTTCGAAATGACAACCCCCGCTTGGAAAGGAGCCAAACAAAGATTCAAGCAGTATTTGCAGTTGGAGCGTTCACTTTCGTTGAACAGCGTGGAAGCTTACATCGCCGATTTAGATAAATTTGAGTTATGGAGTATTTCCCAGGGGTGGAGCGGTCCGTTGGACATGGATCAGCAGCGCATTCAGAAGTTTCCTGAGTGGGTATCGGATTTGGGGTTTCAAGCTACGTCTCAGGCCAGGATCATCAGTGGTGTTCGTTCCTTTTATAAGTTTTTGGTGATGGAAGACAGCTTGGCAGAGAGTCCGGCTGATTTTTTGGAGCCTCCGAAAACGGGCAGGAAATTGCCTGTGGTATTGAGCGAGGAGGAAATCGATGCCATGATTGCCGCGTTGGATCGAAGTACTGCAGAAGGCGAGCGCAATGTGGCGATGCTGGAGACCTTGTATAGCTGTGGATTGCGGGTGAGCGAGTTGGTGGGTTTGAGGATGACTCAGGTTCATGCCACGGAGGGATTTGTGCAGGTGGTTGGAAAGGGGAATAAGGAGCGCTTGGTGCCGGTGGGCGGTCGGGCGTTAAAGCACATTCGATTATACGTGGATCAGGTGAGGGTTCATTTGAATATTCAACCAGGCGCTAGGGATATTGTGTTTTTGAGCAAGCGGGGTGGACCGGTAAGTAGGCAGTCGGTGTTTCTAATCATCAAGGCCTTGGCATTGAAGGCTGGGGTAAGGAAGAATATTTCGCCGCATACTTTCCGACATAGTTTTGCGACGCATTTGGTGGAAGCTGGAGCGGATTTACGCGCGGTTCAAGAAATGCTGGGGCACGAGAGTATCACTACTACAGAGATTTATACGCATTTAGACCGTAACTATTTGGCGGATACGTTGTTGAAGTATCACCCGCGAAGCGGATGACGTTAATGCCAGGGATTGTTGGATATGGGGTATTTAGTGACGAAATAACTTTAGAAGATTATTTTCACAAGCGGGCATCAACCAATTCTCTAGGCAGAGTTGATTTAAGGTCGAAAATGACACTATTGACATTTGATTTTAGCGCATTGAAATCCAAATTCAAGAACTGATCATGAGCAACAGTTAATAAAATGGCGTCGTAAGTTTTTAGTTGGTTAACTGGTTGGATCTTGTGGAGATTATACACTTGCTCTGCATTGGCATTTGGATCAAATACATCCACAATCATACCCAATGCAATGAGTTCGTCGTACACTTCGAAAACTTTAGAATTGCGAATGTCCGTACAATTTTCTTTAAATGTGAGACCCAAAATTAGGACATGTGATCCGCTGATGGACAGATTCTTCGACACCATCAATTTTAACAATTTATTCGCCACAAAAATCGCCATGTTGTCATTGACTTTTCGGCCACTCAGAATCACCTGTGGTGTGTGGCCAAGTTTTTCCGCTTCGTAAGCCAGATAATAGGGGTCAACTCCAATACAGTGGCCACCTACGAGTCCTGGTTTAAAATGTAGAAAATTCCATTTAGTTTGAGCTGCTTCAAGGACGTCGGCCGTATCGATGTCCATCAAATCAAAGATGAGGGCGAGTTCATTTACAAATGAGATATTAACATCGCGTTGAGCATTCTCAATGGCTTTACACGCTTCTGCAACTTTGATGCTTTTTGCCTTAAAGGTGCCTGCGTCGATAATAGATGAATACAATTGATCAACTATTTCAGCAATCTCAGGGGTAGATCCGGAAGTTACTTTTTTTATAGTCGTTAGCGTATTTACGCGATCGCCTGGATTGATACGTTCCGGAGAGTAGCCACAGAAGAAATCAATGTTGTATTTGAGTCCGGATGTTGACTCCAGTATTGGAACGCAATCATGTTCTGTACAACCAGGGTAAACAGTGGATTCATAAATAACGATATTTCCTGGACTGATCATCGCACCCAACATTTTTGTTGCCTCCAATAAAAAAGTTAGGTCGGGCAATTTTTGCTGATCTACAGGGGTGGGCACGGTGACAATATATATGTCACTGTTTTGTATTCGACTACTATCGTCGGTCAATGCTAGTGAAAATGAATTAGAGATTGCAGAAACGAGTTCGTTGTGATGTACTTCTTTTGTGACGTCAGTTCCGTTATTGAGTTCTGCTATTCTTTTCGAATTCACATCAAAGCCAATGGTAGAATATTTTTTTGCAAAGGCCAAGGTTAGGGGCAAGCCTACATAACCAAGTCCAATCACTGCTATTTTTTTATTTGTTATTGACATGGATTACCAGGGTTTAGGGTCTTGCCATTGTTGCCATGTTTTTTTGCCACGTGTGAAGTATCCCGAAACGATGGAATGGTTCAAAGTGCCGGGCAATTCGGCCAAAGGTTTGGCTCCCGCAGTGGCGGGAAATTGGGATTTGATGCGGTCGAATTCGCGGTGGGCTTTTATTATTTGCGGAATGTGTGTCCACTTTCCTTGCAGGAAAAAGAAAACACCGGCAAGTCCATCGAGTAGTTTGCGGGCTAAGATGCGCCCTGACTTTTCTGATGGATGCAAATTTTTGTGCAGCATCAACAAGTTGTTGCGGAAATTCAAAAATGTTTTACGCGGGCTTTGGTTGGAGAGGGTAGCGCCGCCGATGTGAAAAACGCGAGAATCGGGGCATGACCAAATGCTATAACCCATGAGTTGAAGTCGCCAACACAAATCGATTTCTTCCATGTGGGCGAAAAAAGCGAGATCCAAGCCGGTGGCTCGTTCCCAGGCTTCGCGTTTGATGAATAACGCCGCGCCGGAAGCCCAAAAAATTGGCATCGGGTTGTTGTATTGACCTTGGTTGGTTTCGACGTTGCCGAAAATCCGACCCCGACAAAACGGATAACCGTATTTGTCGATGAATCCGCCGGCCGCGCCGGCGTATTCGAATTTGTTGCGCTTATAATAGTCGATGAGGTGCGGCTGCGCCGCCCCCAAATCCGGATGTCGCGCAACCAATTCCAGCAATGGCGATAGCCATTGCTCATCGGGTTCTGCATCGGAATTCAACAAAACAAAATAATCCTCGGTGCACTGCTTTAATGCCTCGTTGTATCCGCCTGCGTAACCGGTATTTTCGGAAAGCTGAATGAAACGAATTTCTGGGTAATGGCCCAACATAAACTCAGCACTTCCGTCGGTGGAGGCATTATCAACCACTGTAATGGTCGCCCCGGGATACTGACTGTTCCGAATCACAATCGGCAAACACTGTTGCAACAGGTTGCGGGTATTATAATTCAGGACAACGATATTTATGGTTGGGGAGGTCAATTCAGTGCGGATTTTTTAATTGGATTTTAGTTTCGATACTTGAATTGGGTTTTTTGCAGGAAATGTAAAACTGTTAGGCTATGATTTCTTGGCTGGAATTCGAGTTTGAGAAACTTAATTTGCTGCAAATATAATTGAGACGGGACTTAGAAATTAATTGTCGGCCGCAGCGGAAGTTTTTCCACCGCCAGCCGCTGAAGCGCCTTTGAAATTATGAAAAACAAACTGAGGCTCGGGCGCTGCCATCAAAAAGACGCAACAACGAGATTTTGGATTGCCGTAAGTCTTCAAAAAAGCACCCAATCGCTCCTTCTGCAAAATGCCCAATTCCAAAAATCGCTCTATCGTGGTGGCGTTGATCGAATAGGGAAATCCGAATTCGTCGCGATCCACAATCATCTCGCCAATCTTCGCCTGCTCCTGATGCGCCACATATAAGGGATGCTCCGTGAAGCCGCCATCGACCATGTCGGTGCTCACCTCCAACAAAAAATCGTTCAATTCGCCCAATTGAGCCTCCAAAGATTTTAATTGGGATTCTACTACTGGGTCTGACATGTTTCTGGGTTCAATTTGCGGGTTAGATGATCTTGATTTGATGATTAATGTTGAACGATAAACTTAGAAGTGATATTGCGCGATTTTTCGCCGTCGAATTGCAAAAAGTATGTTCCGTTGGGCAAATTCGCTGTTGGAATTGAGTTTGAATCGCTGCCACCGTTGCCGGAAACGCTACCGCCGGAAACGCCATCGCCAAAACGTCCTTCCAGAACCACCTGACCCTGTAAGTTGTACACGCGGTAATTGCGGCTCACGAGAGAAATCGAACTGCGAACAGAAATCGAACTGCTGCTCGGGTTGGGGTATAATTTAATCGAACTGCCTCGCGACAAACGGGAAACCGAAACGGGCGCTTCCATGTACACCAAAGGCAAAGCAAACATTCCTCGGCCGTGGGTGATTACGAACAAAGTACGATCGTCGCGCATCTTGATTTCGTGAACTGCGACATTTGGTACGCGGTAATCCTTGCTCCATGTTTTGCCACTGTCTATACTGTAATACAAGCCAAAATCAGTGCCCGCAAAAAAGACTTCGTCGGGTCTGTAAGGATCTACCGCCAACATATTTACTGGCAAACCCGGAGGCAAATCGCCAGAAATGTTCTTCCACAAAGGTTTGTTAGTGATGCTGTCTAATCCGGTCAGCTTCCACGCGCGGGGCTGGTTACTGATGTTCGAAAACGCCACATATAACACATAAGGATTTTTTGGGTGAACTGTCATTCCCTTGATCAAATCGTTGGTGACGGACGAAGGAGCGCTGGAATTGTAATTGACTTCCTTGCCCGGAATCGCCGTGGCCGCATGTTCAATTTTGTATAGCTGCGCCGCCGTGCCGCCGAAATAAACGACCGGATTTTCTTGTCGGCTGATGCCAATTGCCTTAATCCCCGCCCTCAAGCTGGTTGTCATCTGATCCCAAGTGAAACCCATATCCATCGTGCGATAGAGGTATTTGTTGGTGCGATAAAAAACCATGTTTTGGTCGGACAGATTCATTTCGTAAAGGTTGATAAAATCCACGCCATCGGTTGTAAAACGGGGGTCGACGATATTTATTGTATTGCCCGGATTGTCGGGGCTGAAGTCGTACATCACATGGATCGCAGCATTTTGATAACTCATGTAGGCGATGCTTCCATCTTGCTGACCGATATTGCAATAGGCGCCATCGCCGCCAAAGAATCGCTGACTCACGAGTGGCTTCTCCGCGACTTGTGTTCCATTGTCTTGAGCGCCTGAAATGCCAACCATTCCTGTGGGGCCATAGCCGCCGCAATAGAACTGGGTCACGCGGTAGCCGTTGTTGAGATTGGCCGCAACGGCAGTAGATGACCATTTATATCGATATACCCCGCCATCTCCACCCATAAGGAATTCAGTGGTTGTTTTAGGTAAAAAAGCATAAGAATGGTGGTCGGAATGACCAATTTCGAGCGGGGTCCAAGATGTTCCGCCGTTACTGGTTCTGCAGATATCACGTCCACCCACAACCACGCGGTTCGTGTCGGTTGGATGCGCACCCATCACCATACAATAGGCCTGATAACCGGGTCCGGCTGCGGTGGGAGCGGTTTTGGCTTTCCAAGTATTTCCGCCATCGCTGCTCTTATAGAAGGCCACCGGCGCGGCATCGAAATCAAATCCTTCGAACACGGCGAAGACCACATTTGGGAATTTTTGACAGTAGTCTAATTTTATCGTTCTGTAAGTTCCGGCATTGGGCGCGCTCGGGAAGGTGACCGTTTTGAAGGTGCCAGGTTTTCCGTTGGAGTCGGATGCCACAACGAGGTTGGATTGCATGGTAGCCATCACGCGTCCGTTGGGGAGACAAACCACATCGGTGACTTGTTTGTTGCCGCCGTTGTAAGCGATGGACCAGTTTGCGCCGCCGTCGGTTGAGCGATAGAGTCCATAACTGTTGGTGCCAACGAATATCGTTTGAGAGTCAATTTCTGAATGTTCAATATCCCAGATGGCATTGAAACCATTGAGTTTAACGGTGGAGGGTAGCTGGTTGAAGGTCTTGCCACCGTCGGTTGATTTGAAAACGCCTTCGCCATCTACGTCGGCCGAATTGGCTCTGCTTTCGCCGGTTCCGTAATAGACTTCGTTGTGGTTATATGGGTTAGAGGTAAGGGCGGATGGCATCATAGAAACTTCGTGTTCGTTGATGGGTTTCCAGCTTGTGCCACCGTTTTCGCTTCGCCATAGTCCGCCTGATATGGCACCGGCGAGGATAATTTTTTCGTTTCGGGGGTCGACCCACAGCGCGCGGGTTCTGCCGGCTACGTTGTTGGGTCCGAGTTCAATCACGGTATCGATGGGGCTGTCGCCAGCACGACGGTCGAGTTTTTTTGCATCGTATTGTGCCCATTGTGAGCGAAGGAAGGGGGGTATTTGGCCGTTGGCGTCCTTTTTTTCTTGGAACCATTGCTCGTAGTAGCCGGGGTGTTGTTTGTTTTCTTCGTTTTGGCTGTGATTGCGGGAAGCTTTTGGATCGAGCAACAGTATGCAGTTCAGGGCGAAGAGGGCCGTGAGTGGGAATATGAGGCGGAGGGATTTGCGCGCGGATTTCAACATCATAAATTACAAATATACTATCGGGGGCGGAGGGTTTGCGGAATTCGCAGGATTATTGGTAAAAGTTATATTGGGGGAGTTTGAATTGGATTTTGGTGGGTGTAAACTTTGGAATGTTTGATTACATTTGAATATGATGAAGTCTTTTCAGCGCTTTTTGTTGGTGTTGGGCATCGCTGCGGTATTGACCGGGGTGGTGTGGGTTTCACCTTGGGCATATTTAATCAAGGGGGTTCGGTTGACGTATATGATCGGACAGAAATCTGCTAACTATTTGGATTACAAGGGTTTTGATACGCGAGAAATTGCCAATGATCCATCGCGTGTTTCTCCTTTGGTAACATTGGAAGGCGCTTCAGAGGCTGTTTTGAGCGAGGGGTTAATGGCGATGTTGAACAAAACTGAGAGCGGGTCTTTTTTGGTGTTTCGCAAGGATACATTGGTGTGTGAGAAATATTTTGAGGCAGTGGATGCCTCGGTGCCTACGAATTCGTTTTCGATGGCCAAAACGATTACTTGTTTGTTGGTGGAGCAGGCCATTGAGCGCAGTGAAATATCGTCATGGGACGAGCCGGTAAGGAAGTTTTTACCTTGGGTGGGTGCGGTGACGGATGTGGAGGGGTATCGAAATGAGGCGTTGGAGGAGAATGCTAAGGCCTTGACGTTGAGGCATTTGATCACGATGACGGCGGGTTTGGAATGGAATGAAAGCTATGTATCGCCATTTGGCATCACGGCGAAGGCGTATTATGGGAGTGATATTGAGGCTACTATGCGCCAGGTGCCGGTGGTGGTGAAACCGGGTGAAGTGTTTGAATATCAGAGTGGTGCCACGCAGTTGTTGGGGTTGGTATTGGAGCAGGTAACGGGAAAGCATTTGGCGGAATTGGCATCGGAACGAATTTGGAAGCCATTGGGTGCTGAGGCGCCTGCAACATGGTCTTTGGATAAGGAGAATGGCAGGGAATTGAATTTTTGCTGTTTCAACGCCCGGGCCCGCGATTTTGGTCGGTTGGGTTTGATGGTCATGCATCACGGCAATGGGCTGATCGATTCGGGATTTTTGGCGATCGCTCAACGTCCTTTTGTATCGGCGAATCACCCAGAGGCACCGCGATATTTAAACTACGGATATTCATTTTGGTTGGGTGAGGTAAACGGTGTAAAGTTTAGTTATTTTCAGGGGTTGAAGGGGCAGTATATTATTTTGATTCCTTCACGGGGGATGGTGGTTGTGCGTACTGGTAATGGTATTGAGCGGGACGCAGACGGTGGGAAGGTATATGCTTGCGTGAAGACTTACGTGTCTGAGTCGATGAAGTTGTTTGGTCGTTGATGGATTGGGGTTTGGTTGTTATTGGTTTTACGATTTTGGTGGATGGATTTGATAGTTTTGATGAATGGTCGTTAATGGATTAATGTATTGATGGGCGAGATGGGATTTTCGGATTTTATGGATTTTGCGGGTATTGCGGAGGATTCGCTTTGGGGCGGGTTGTCGAAGGATGCGCATCGTGGATATATGCGTCGATGTTTGGCACTTGCGGAGCGGGGATGGGGGCGGGTGAGTCCAAATCCGATGGTGGGGGCGGTGTTGGTGAGGGACGGGGTGGTTGTGGCTGAGGGGTGGCATGCTTATTTTGGCGGGGCGCATGCGGAGCGGATGTTGTTTGAGGGGTTGGATGCGGGTGATAATGGTGGTTCCGGGGATGGATTGGGTGGAGAGTTGGAATTGCGCGGACAGAATGAAGATTTTTCGGATTGTATTTTATACGTGTCGTTGGAGCCTTGTGCGCATTTCGGGAAAACGCCGCCTTGTGCAAATTTGATCTTGGAGAAGGGTGTTGGCAGGGTGGTTGTGGGGGTATTGGATCCCAATCCGTTGGTGAGTGGGAAGGGTGTGGAGATTTTGCGCGCTGCGGGTGTGGAGGTTTTGGTGGGTGTGCTGGAGGATGAATGTCGGGGGTTGAATCGCATGTTTTGGGTCAATCAGGTTTTAGGTCGAACAGCGGTTGTTGCGAAGTGGGCAGAGACGAGGGATGGGTTTATGGGCCTCGTCGGAGACGAGACAAGTCTATTATTGTCTGAAAATCAAATTATTTCACACGAGGCCCCTCTATCTCAAAATGAAAGACTATTGATTTCCGGAGAGGGATCAGGTCGGTGGGTACACAAGTTGCGTGCTGGTGTCGATGCGATATTGGTCGGGGTGAATACTTGGAATTCTGACCAGCCCAAGTTGAATGTCCGCGGCTTGGAGGTAACGAAACAGCCGATTCGCATCGTATTGGATCGAAATGGTCGCGGAGAATATACGTCTGAGGGTTTGAGTCGAAGCGAAGGAGAATTGTGGGTGGTTGGCGGCGATTTGGATTTGGTGGAATTGTTGAGGTGGTTGTATCGGGAGAAGGGTTTGGGGGTGATTTTGGTTGAAGGTGGCGCATCGATTTTGCAATCGTTTTTAGATGCGGATTGTGTGGATGAGATTCATATTTTGCGAAATTCGCAAATGCATTTGGGGTCAGGAATTAAATCGCCAAATTTGGATCGATCAATGTTGAATCGGAAACAGGATTTGGGTACTGATGAGCATTGGGTTTGGCATCGTAAAATTGGTGGCATTGGCATCGAAACTAGGGAAGGGGATCGGGCGGAGTGAGTTTATTTTCCGACGTTTATTATGAGGTGGAGCGCGATGCGGAATTCGTTTTGCGGGAGCGGGGCAGCAAGTTTTTTGCCTTTGTTTATGGGGTGAAGTCGGATCAAGAAATCAAGGAAAAGTTGGAGGGTTTGAAGCGGCAGTATCCGGATGCAACGCATCATTGTTATGCTTGGGTGATGGGGGCGCGGGGCGAAGCGCAGCGGGCGAACGATGATGGAGAGCCTAGTAATTCTGCGGGCAGACCCATTTTGCGGTCGATTTTTAGTGTTGGTGTTACGAACGTATTGGTGGTGGTAGTGAGATATTTCGGTGGGACGTTACTGGGGATTCCGGGTTTGATAGAGAGTTATGGGGAGGCGGCCGAGTCGGCGCTTCGCGCCGCCGGCCGCCTCGAAAAATTCATTGAAGAAAACTATGAAATTTCATCGGCTTTTGAGCATGAACAGGAGATCCATCGACTGATTGCCAAGTACGGCGCTCGTATTCTAGGCAGTGAGTACACAGACCAAGTTTGCTATCGTGTGGCGGTGAAGGCAGGTGTGGGTCGGGACTTCGAGAAAGCCTTGATCGATCACTATCAGCTGGTTGGGAAGCGCATGTAAATTCTATTCTGCAGGTTTTAGAATCAATTCTAAAAAATCAGATAAAGTCATCTCTCCAGTTTCAAAAATAAAGACGGGTCCGCGAACATCCGCCAAGCTGTGTTTGAAAGGAAGCCGGTCGCCCCAAGTGCTGTCTTTGAAAACATCCATTACAGCGACCTTGTGTGGGATGTAATGTTGGACTTTTATTTCTTTTAATAGCCAATGTCGACGTTCATATTTTGGACGAACAATGGGAATTGTCTCGTGGATTTTGAAAATTGATGGCCCAATTTCTACCGGGATAGAAAATATTGGAAGTGTGTCGTATGGGAATGCCCCATCTGGAAGTTGTTTCGGTGTGCCTGCTTTGAAAGGGAACTGGGCCAACTGCTGAAATCCCATGCTCGCTGTCTCCAAAACATAGTGGTCTAATACGACCACCGCGCCAATTTTCTGGGTTCTACATAGGTTTGCCATCTTCTCGGCATCGCCGCGCAACTGATTGATAGGGTAAATCATCACCGGCACA
Organism: Bacteroidota bacterium; assembly: GCA_041178665.1. Lineage (GTDB taxonomy): Bacteria > Bacteroidota > Bacteroidia > NS11-12g > UBA955 > UBA955. The sequence continues at coordinate 2,506 of JBEGUW010000020.1, read as the reverse complement.
TAGGTTTTGCCCAATTCTCGGATGCTACACTTGTCCCAAAAACGATAACCATAAAGGCCAACAGCAGCAAAAAGACAGATGTAATATGCCGTTGTAAATAGTCCTTTCAGATCAATTAAAAATTGTGAGGCATTGAAATTTACCGTTGAGATTTTGCGCCATAATGATTTTAAACCCTGGAACGAAAATCCCGAACTTGACACTAGCCAACCCCATGCAAAGGGTATCGCCAAGAAAAATCGACCGTAGCCGAAGAAGATGTTCTCCGTGCCGTCCGTTGTCTTTTCCACCGCAAGCAAGGCCAGTGGCAGCAACAAAATCCCAAAAAATCCAAGCCATTGATTTTTAGATGTGGGCGTAGCAACTAGTAAAACCGCCAAGGCTATCAAGCCGCATCCCAATAATGGAGGACGTCCGCCGTAAGTATGCTGTAAAAACCAGTTGTAGCGCTGTATGCTCTCAGAAAAAACATGCCATGAGAAATTGGTCTGAACCGTTGCATGAATCATCCATTCCGGATGTTGTGACTTTAGTGTCGCGTAGGTGATTACGAGTAAAATAAGCCCCAATGTCGCTGGCCATACTAAGCGAATTGAATTGACAGCGGCCTGTCGGACCGGAGTCGACTTAATTCCAGCGAAACGCCGAAACTCCGCCATCCAAATAGGGAAGACACCCGGCAGCAGCAGCAGTCCATTCGCGTTTTGCATCAAACCCCAGCCCATCAGTAGTAGTCCGATGTTGAACCAGAGTCGCGATCGATGGATGAACCTCGTCGCCAAGGATGTCAGAAACACGGATTGCATGAAACCGCGAGAGATGTAAGTTGTTTGCAGCCATGAAATTGGAAAGGCCAAACTCAAGCAGAGAATTGCGCTGCCTGACAAGTTTCCGCTGCGTTTTCGTGCGAGGTGCGACATCCAAATCCACGGGAGGGTCGACATCAATGCTGTGACCAACGGAACCGCGCGATAGACAGGGATTCCCAACCAAATGAAGGGTGCTGCGAGCCAAGCTTCTAGGCCGGAGGAATACAGTTGACCGTAAAAAAAGGGGGTGTGGAAGCGGAAATTGACAAAATCGTCCGCCATCTGCCACATTACACATTGGTCGGAATCGGTGTAGTTGCCAGAAAAGTAACTATAGCCAAAGGCCCGTAAACAAAGAAAGGCGAACAGTGTGATCGGATATATCCACTTCTCGCCGTTCATGGTCAGATTGTATAAACGAGGTAATTATGCCACGCTTCTGCGAATGATGTTCAACGCGCCACCGGCAACAAACCAATCGATTTGCTGTTCGTTGTAGCTATGGTTCACAGTGATAGTATCGCTGCTGCCATCGGCGTGGTTCAATACCATTTGCAATGGCTTGTTCGGCGCGAATTCGGTCAATCCGAGGATGCTGATGGTATCGGCTTCCTGAATTTTGTCGTAATCGGCTTTGTCGGCAAATGTCAATGCCAACATCCCTTGCTTTTTCAAGTTGGTTTCATGGATACGCGCGAAGCTCTTCACCAACACGGCACGAACACCCAAATGACGGGGTTCCATGGCAGCGTGTTCGCGGCTAGATCCTTCACCGTAGTTTTCATCGCCCACTACGATGGTTCCAATGCCAGCGGCTTTGTAAGCGCGTTGGGTTCCTGGTACGGTATCGTAATCGCCGTTCAACTGGTTTTTCACTTCATTGGGTTTTTCGTTGAAGAAGTTGATGGCGCCAATGAGCAAGTTGTTGGAAATGTTATCGAGGTGACCGCGGAATTTCAACCAAGGACCAGCCATAGAGATGTGGTCGGTGGTACATTTTCCTTTGGCTTTGATCAATAGTTTTAGGTTGTTGAGGTCGGTGCCTTCCCAAGCTGCGAAAGGATCGAGGAGTTGCAAGCGGCTGCTGTTTGGCGCTACTTTCACTTCCACGCTGCTACCATCGGCGGCTGGTGCTTGGTATCCTGCATCTTCTACTGCGAATCCGCGGGTTGGCAATTCGTCGCCTGTGGGGGCATCCAACATCACTGCATCGCCATTTTCATTGATGAGTGTATCGGTGAGGGGGTTGAAGGTCAAGTCGCCCGCGATAGCCAATGCTGTCACGAGTTCAGGGCTACCTACAAACGCGTATGTATTTGGGTTTCCATCGGCGCGTTTCGCAAAGTTGCGGTTGAAGGAGTGCACGATGGTGTTTTTCTCTTGCTTTTCAGCGCCCATACGATCCCACATTCCGATGCAAGGTCCGCAAGCGTTTGCGAATACTTTGGCACCGATTTGGTCGAACACGTCGAGGAAGCCATCGCGCTCGATGGTGTATCTCACTTGTTCAGAACCTGGGGTTATCATGTATTCGGCTTTGGTTTTGAGGTTCTTTTCAGAAACCTGTTTTGCCAAAGACACGGCACGAGAGATGTCTTCGTAAGAGGAGTTGGTACAGCTACCGATCAAACCCACTTCAACTTTTGTGGGCCAACCGTTGGCGGCGGCAACTTCTTTCATTTTAGAGATGGGGGTAG
>JBEGUW010000019.1:0-8810 GCA_041178665.1 Bacteroidota bacterium | reverse complement strand
TCATTTCAATTGATCCTTTTATTTTAGATCGTATGGAGGTGAATTTTGGTGCTGGTTCTACATTGTACGGCTCCGATGCGTTGGGTGGCGTACTTTACTTCAAAACGAAAGATGCTACCCTTGGAAAATTTGAGGTAAAACCCAATGCCACGGTTAGATACTTATCGGCGAGTAACTCTGTGATTGGAAACGCTGGCTTGAAGATTCAAAGCGAAAAAGTAGGATTATTGTTGTCGGCCACACGCAGTCAATTTGGCGATCTCCGCAGCGGCAGTAGGAATTACTCGGATTGGGATACGTTTGGATTGTTGCCTAAATATGTGACCCAAATCAATGGTCGCGATACGGTTTTGGTAAACGATGATCCCCAATTACAGAAAGGTACGGGGTACTCTCAAACGGATTTATTCGCCAAGTTATTTGCCAAAACAGGTAAAATCGAACATACGTTGAATTTTCAAAAGTCGATGTCTGATTTGATTCCTCGCTACGATCGTATGTCGCAGTTCGATAATGGCAAGCCGGTTTATGGTCGTTGGGATTACACGCCTCAGAATCGCAATTATTTATCGTACATCGCAAAAACGGGAAGGACGGAGCACAATACTCGCTTGACGTTGGCCCAGCAGAGTACTGAAGTGGCCCGAGTAACCCGCAATTTTGGCAGTAAGACGGAGCGAACACACAGGGATGATGTTACGATGAGAACGGTGAATTTGGATCGACATGATCAATTGAGTGCTTCGTTTACGTTGAATTCGGGCATTGAGATGGTTTGGAACGAGGTAACATCGGTGGGAATCAATAAAAATATTTCTACGTTGGCGGAAACTGCAACAAAAGCCCGTTACAGCGATTCAGGTGCAACCACACAGATGCATTCGGTTTTTGCACAGGGAATTTATCGCATCGCATCCACTGGAACAGTGATTCAGGGAGGCTTAAGGGTTTCTAAATATTCTTTGGAGGCTTTGTATTCCAAGGCGAATCCATGGAAATTGCCCTACAGTTCGATTTCTTTTGCTTCAACCACGCCGAGTTATGATTTTGGGCTAACGCAGCAGCTGAAGAAGGGGTTGTTGTTGAAGGCGAGTGTGAATCAAGCGTATCGCAATCCGAATGTGGACGATATGACCAAGGTGTTTGATAGCAAGCCGGGCGTGAAGTTGTTGGTGCCGAGTCCTGATTTGAAAGCCGAGCAGAGTAAAACGGTGGATTTGGGTGTTTTGTGGAGGAAGGATAGGTCGTTTGCGTTTGAGGCGGGTGTTTTCAGTAGCGCGGTGAAGAATTTGTTATTGGATCAGCTAGGTACGTTAAATGGTGCGGATTCTCTGATGTATGATGGTCGTTTGACGCCGGTTTATCAGATAAAGAACGTGGCGGTTGGGAATATATCTGGGATCTATTTGAATGCGAAGTGTAGGTTGATGCGTGAATTGTGGTTTACGGGTTCGTTGACACAGACGAAGGGCGTTTATCTGTTGGATGGTGCGGCTGCGGAGCAGCCGCTGGATCATATTCCTCCCTTTTATGGGCAGGCAGCGTTGCGTTGGAATGGCCAGGGTTGGTTTGTTGAAGGACAGTGTTTGTTTAATGGCAAAAAGAAGGCTGAGGATTATTCTAGCAGTGGGGAGGATAACCAGGATAAGCAGCCAATTGGGTTGGCGGATATCAATGGAGATGGCAAGCCTGATGGTTTCAATCCTGCTTGGCAGTGTTGGAATTTGCGAGGGGGTTATCAGCATAAGTCGGGTTTAACAGCGAATCTTGCGATTGAAAATTTGTTGGATTTGCATTACCGATATTTTGCCAGTGGTATGAGCGCGAGCGGACGCAGTGTGAATTTGAGTTTGGCGTACCAATTTTAACTTGACCACGTCCGCGGAGGTTTTGTATCTTTGCATTTACTTATGGGAAGGATTTTTGAAAAACGAAAGCATACCATGTTTGCTCGCTTCGATCGCATGGCAAAGCAATTTACCCGCATCGGGAAAGAAATTGCCATCGCAGTAAAGCAAAGTGGACCCAATCCGGAAAATAACGCAAAGTTGCGCACCGTAATGCAAAACGCGAAGTCGGTGAATATGCCGAAAGATCGCGTAGATGCTGCCATTAAACGTGCCAGTTCGAAAGGAGATTCAGAAAATTACGAAGAAGTTCGCTTCGAAGGATATGCACCTCACGGGGTGGGTGTTTTGGTTGAAACGGCAACGGATAACAACACTAGAACCGTGGCCAACGTACGCATGCACTTCAATAAAGGAGGTGGAGCCATGGGCAAAACGGGGTCCTTGGATTTTATCTTCACCCGTAAAGGCGTTTTTAAAATCGAGAAGTTGAAGCTGGGCAGCCGCGACCTGGATGAATTTGAATTTGAATTGATCGATTTTGGATTGGACGAGGTTGCTTTCGATGAAGAAATGGTATACGTTTATACCGACCTCACTGACTTTGGTACGATGCAAAAAGCCCTTGAAGATATTGGCATCGAATACAATACCGCCGAATTGCAATACGTTCCCAATACTTATGTGGATCTTACGGAAGATCAGGCAAAGGAAGTCTTGGATTTGGTGGATCGATTAGAGGGTGACGACGACGTGCAGAACGTTTATCACAATTTGAGGTAATTACTTAGGGCAAGTTTGGCATTGAATCACCTTTGCATCAAACACAGCTTTGATGGGAATGTTGCGTTCTGGTGAAACTGGGTCGTTACAAACAATCCAAATATTGTAATTCGCATTACCCTTCTTTAATACGGTATCAAAGAAAACGCGGATTGGCATTTCCTCTCCCGGGGCTAATGTCTTTTTATCAAACTTCAAAGTGATACAGCCGCAGTCCTGCGTGATGTCGTGGATTTTCAATTCTGTCTTACCCGTATTTTTGAGATGGATATCGGTGAAGAGTAGATCGCCGGCCTCTTTTTTGCCCCAGTTAATCTCTTTGACATCGACTTCCAATTTGGGTTGTTTGGCTAATTGTTTGGCATTCATCTTCGGGAAATACTGTCGGCGAACGTAATTTACAACAATGCTATTAAAAAGAGCCGCGGGGTTGTCGGTGGTGTAAGGCAGTTCAATCGCACCAAAACCAAAGTGTGTGATTTTTGTCCCATCGATTTTGATTTTAAAGGTTCCAATTTCATTTGGTTCTAGGGCGGTGGGGTAGCTTATTATTGTAATAAAAGCAGGAATCTGCGATGGGTTGATGGGTTCAAAATTGGCGGTGTAAGGTGTTTCGTTAGTGATGCGGATGGTTTGCGAGTCCTGCTGATTGTCTAATAGCTCTAAAAAAGAAAAACTAGGGGCACTGAACGATATTTTGCCCATATCTGGTATCGCAGCAGCGTTTGGGTCGATTCGTGGCTTTAAAACCTCTCCCTCGATATCTAAATGAACAAGCGATGCGGTTACGGCGTCGGAATAAACGGTGATTGATTTTTGAAACGACCCGATTCGATTGTTTGTTTCGAATCTCGCTTCGATGAAGCCTTTTCCTCCTGGAGGGATCGAATCACGAGTCCAATCGGGGGTGGTACAACCACAAGAGGTATGGACTTGTTGAATATGTAGCGGAGTGACACCTACGTTGGTAAATGGAAATCTATGGATTGCGTAGTGAATTGATTCTTCAATCTTGCCAAAATTATGTTTTGTATGATCGAATTGGATCTCCGGACCTTTCTTAATTGGTGTTGGATTTTGGGCGCCAATTTGGGTGCAAAAAAGTAGCGTTGGAATGAAAATGCGGAAGAATTTTGTGCTCATTGGAGGTTTAGAATGTGTTTTAAGTTGTCAAAAGTAGTGCCAAAATGGGAGACGTTAAAAAAAAGATGAAAGTTGCCCGATGGGTCATTGAATTCAGCGTTTTAGGGCGGTGCAACCCATATAATGGTCCAAATTCGAAGGATATTTGGGTTTCTTTTGAATTCAATGCTATATTTTTTCGACATGGTCTTGATTTTGACAAATAATAGGCGTAATTTTGCCGTCCTTTTTGGGAAAAATATGCCAACAATTCAACAGCTAATTAGAAAGGGACGGCAGGAAACTGTTTGGAAGAGCAAGTCACCTGCACTTGATTCTTGTCCGCAGCGCAGAGGTGTTTGTACCCGCGTATACACAACAACACCAAAGAAGCCGAATTCGGCTCTTCGTAAGGTGGCTCGTGTACGTTTGTCGAACGGAAAAGAAGTGAACGCCTACATTCCAGGTGAAGGTCATAACTTGCAAGAGCACAGTATCGTATTGGTACGTGGCGGCAGGGTGAAGGATTTGCCGGGTGTACGTTATCACATCGTACGTGGAGCATTGGATACTGCCGGAGTAGAAGGCCGTAACCAACGCAGAAGTAAGTATGGCACAAAGAAACCAAAGGCTAAGAAATAATCACAACCAGTTATGAGAAAGGCGCGCGCTAAAAAACGCATATTGTTACCCGATCCTAAGTTCAACGACGTAGTAGTTACTCGTTTTGTGAACGGGATGATGTATGATGGTAAGAAATCATTGGCATACAACATTTTTTACTCAGCATTGGACTTGGTAGAAGCCAAAGCCACAGAAGAGCCAGGTATTGAGACCTTCCGCAAAGCGTTGAACAACGTAATGCCTACAGTCGAAGTTAAGGCACGTCGTGTTGGTGGTTCTACCTTCCAGATCCCTACAGAAGTTCAACCTCGCCGTCGTATGGCAGTTGGAATGAAGTGGATGATTGGATATGCTCGCAAGCGCAACGAAAAATCAATGGCTGAGAAATTGGCTGGTGAAATTTTGGCCGCTTCACGCAACGAAGGTTCTGCGGTGAAGAAAAAAGAAGATACACACAAAATGGCTGAAGCCAACAAAGCTTTCGCTCACTTTAGAGTTTAATAAGAGAAATTTAAGAGCATGTCACGCGATTTATCGTTTACAAGAAACATTGGTATTGCAGCCCACATTGATGCGGGTAAGACAACTACTACGGAGCGTATTCTTTACTATGCTGGTGTAAACCACAAGATTGGTGAAGTACACGACGGAGCGGCTACCATGGACTGGATGGCTCAGGAGCAGGAGCGTGGTATTACCATTACTTCAGCGGCTACCACAGTTTTCTGGAAATACTTAGATAACAATTACCACATTAACATCATTGATACTCCAGGTCACGTAGATTTTACCGTAGAGGTGAATCGTTCTTTGCGTGTATTGGATGGTTTGGTGTTCTTGTTTAGTTCAGTTGATGGTGTTGAGCCTCAATCTGAGACAAACTGGCGTTTGGCTAACAACTACAACGTTGCTCGTATCGGATTCGTGAATAAAATGGATCGTGCCGGTGCGGATTTCTTGAATGTAGTAACACAAGTAAAAACAATGTTGGGTAGCAACGCAATTCCATTGCAGTTGCCCATCGGTGCTGAAGATAATTTTAAAGGTGTAGTTGATTTGATCAACTTCCGTGGTATGATTTGGAACGATAAGGATCAAGGAATGACCTATGAGACTATCGATATTCCTGCAGACATGGTTGAAGAGGCTACAATGTGGAGAGAGAAGTTGTTGGAAGCAGTATCTGAGTATGATGATACGTTGATGGAGAAATTCTTCGAAGATCCAACTTCAATTACCGAAAGAGAAATTTTGAATGCGTTGCGTCCTGCGGTTATCGACATGAAAATTGTTCCGATGATGTGTGGATCTGCGTTTAAGAATAAGGGTGTACAAACGATGTTGGATATGGTGATGGAATTGATGCCTTCTCCTATCGACAAAGGGGGTGCAATCGGAACTAACCCAGAAACAGGTGCTGAGTTGATCCGTAAGCCTGATTATAAAGAGCCTTTTGCCGCTTTGGCGTTTAAGATTGCAACGGATCCTTATGTAGGTCGTTTGTGTTTCTTGCGTGCATATTCTGGTAAATTGGATGCTGGTTCTTACGTCTTGAACATGCGTACTGGTAATAAAGAGCGTATTTCACGTATCTTCCAAATGCATGCAAACAAGCAGAACCCTATCGATTATTTGGGAGCGGGTGATATTGGTGCTGCAGTAGGTTTCAAAGACATCAAAACGGGTGATACTTTGGTAGCTGAAGGCCATCCTATCGTTTTGGAATCAATGGTATTCCCTGAGCCAGTAATTGGTTTGGCTATCGAACCAAAAACGCAAGCAGATTCTGACAAGTTGGGCAATGCGTTGTCGAAGTTGGCTGAAGAAGATCCTACATTCCGTGTACATTCAGATCAGGAAACTGGACAGACCATCATCAGTGGTATGGGTGAATTACACTTGGAAATTATTTTGGATCGTTTGAAGCGTGAATTCAAGGTTGAATGTAACCAAGGTGCGCCTCAAGTAACGTACAAAGAAGCAATTACTGCAGATTACACTCACCGTGAAACATACAAGAAACAAACCGGTGGTCGTGGTAAATTTGCGGATATCCAATTCACTATTGGTCCAGCCGACGATTCATTTGTGGGTGAAGGTCTTCAGTGGGTGAATGATGTAGTGGGTGGATCTATCCCTCGCGAATTCATTCCTTCAGTAGAAAAAGGTTTCAAAGCTGCCATGTCGAATGGTGTGTTGGCCGGCTATGCAATCGATCGCATGAAAGTGCGTTTGTTTGATGGTAGCTTCCACGCGGTGGATTCAGATTCATTGTCGTTTGAAGTTGCAGCGCGTAGCGGTTTCCGTGAAGCAGCCCGTCGTTGTAACCCAGTATTATTGGAGCCAATCATGAAGTTGGAAGTGGTAACCCCACATGAAAACAGTGGTGATGTAATGGGTGATTTGAACCGTCGTCGTGGTCAATTAGAAGGTATCGATGAGCGTGCAGGTGCCCAAATTGTTAAAGCAAAAGTGCCATTGAGTGAAATGTTTGGATATGTTACTACATTGAGAACTATCACTTCTGGACGTGCAACTTCTACCATGGAATTCAGCCATTTCGCTGAAACTCCAAAGAACATTGCAGACGAAGTATTGAAAAAAGCTAACGCTACGAGTTAATAAATTACAAAATGGTAAGTCAAAAAATCAGAATTAAGCTCAAGTCTTTCGACCACAACCTTATCGACAAATCTGCCGAGAAGATTGTGAAGGCCGTTAAGACCACTGGGGTTGTGGTGAGTGGGCCAGTGCCGCTACCAACACGTAAAAGGATTTTTACAGTGTTGCGTTCACCTCACGTAAACAAAAAAGCTAGGGAGCAGTTCCAATACTGCACATACCAACGCTTGATCGACATTTTCAATGGTTCTACTAAGACCGTTGATGCGTTGATGAAGATCGAGTTGCCTAGTGGTGTTGAAGTTGAAATCAAATTGTAAGGAGGGTAGCAGTCATGAACGGAATCATAGGAAAGAAGTTGGGTATGACCAGCATCTTCAATCAGGATGGCAAGCGTTTGGCTTGTACAGTAGTTGAAGCTGGACCATGTGTTGTAACCCAGGTTAAAACTCAAGATACAGACGGATATCAAGCAGTGCAATTGGCATGGGGAGAGAAGAAAGATAAGCATACTTCTTCAGCCATGAAAGGGCACTTCGCCAAGTCAAAGACAACGCCAAAGCGTGTAGTTATGGAATTTACAGATGTTGCAACTATGCCTGAATTGGGTTCAGTTGTGGATGTTAGTTTGTTCGAAACCGGCGAATTTGTAAGTGTTGTAGGTAAATCAAAAGGTAAAGGTTTTCAGGGTGTTGTTAAGCGCCATGGTTTTGCGGGTGTGGGTGAAGCCACTCACGGTCAGCACAACCGTTTGAGAGCACCAGGTTCAATTGGAGCTTGTTCATTCCCAGGTCGTGTATTCAAAGGCATGCGCATGGCGGGTAGAACTGGTGGTAACCGTGTGAAAATCCAGAACTTGGAAGTGTTAAAAATTGATGCAGATAGGAACCTGATCGTGATTAAAGGTGCGATCCCAGGTTACAATGGTTCAACAGTAATAATTGAGCGTTAATCATGGAAATTAAAGTATTAAACAAGCAAGGTTCTGAAACTGGTAGAACGGTAACTCTTTCTGAGTCAGTGTTCGGTATCAGTCCTAACGACCATGCAATATATTTGGATGTGAAGCAATTCTTGGCGAATCAACGTCAGGGTACACACAAAACCAAAGAGAGAAAAGAAATTCACCGTTCTACCAAGAAAATTTTCCGTCAGAAGGGAACAGGTGGAGCACGTCACGGTTCATTGAAAGCTGGTATTTATGTAGGTGGAGCTCGTATTCACGGTCCACGCCCACGTGATTATTCTTTCAAATTGAACAAGAAGTTGAAGCAATTGGCTCGTTTGTCTGCCTTGTCTTACAAAGCAAAGACCAACAACATTGTTGTGATCGAAGATTTCGATATGTCAGCGCCAAAGACTTCAGAGTTTGCAAATATGTTGAAAGCCTTGAAAGTTACCGGACGTACATTGTTCGTTACCCCAGAGGTGCAGAGAAACATCGTTTTGAGTGGTCGTAACATCGAAGGCAACACAGTAATGCGTGCTACAGATTTGAACACTTACGAAGTGATGAAAGCTGCTCAACTGATTATAACAGAAAATTCAATCGCCAAGATTCAGGAGGCAAATACAAAATGATACTCAAGAAGCCGTTGATTACCGAGAAGATGACCGCTATCATGGATAAGCGTGGACAGTATGGATTCATCGTTGACCCTAAGTCAACCAAAGATGAAATCAAAGCTGCGATCGAAGAATTCTATGCAGTGGAAGTGGCATCGGTAAACACCATGATCCAGCGGGGGAAATCGCGTCGTAACAGACGCACAGGCCAAATCTCCGGTTATACTGCTAAGTATAAGAAGGCCA
>JBEGUW010000018.1:0-5567 GCA_041178665.1 Bacteroidota bacterium | reverse complement strand
GCAAGGAACATCGCACGATCTATTGCTGCAAGTCCGTTGGCACTGGGTTCAAGCACCACCGCGATTTGGGACGATGTAGAATCTTCGTAAGCAAAAAGTATCTCGTCCAGTTGTTTGATTTGGGCCGCACTTAGTACGTTGGCATAGTCATTCACGTGACCTTTGTAGGCCGGTAGGGTTTGCTCTGCTTTTATTGAACCCATGCAGCTGACGAATAGGGCAAGTATCGCCAACCTCACCGTATTTGATACGTCCGCGAAGATCTTTGCCTCAATTGCCATTGGAAATCTCATTGCTTAGTTCGTTTGGATTGATATCGCCAGGGGCAAAATATTGTGATAAAAGGGTCGCTGACTCTTCGATGCCTAGCAAAACGCCCGTTTTGAATTGCTGCTGTTGGAAATGATTCTGCATCGCATCGCGCATCTGATCCCATTGACCGGGAGCGACTTTGTTGTTGATGCCTTCATCGCCCAAAATGGCAAATTGCTTGGTATAAGGAGCTAGGTAAATCAATATACCATTGCGGTCTGCGGTTTTGTGCATTCCCAACTTTTTGAAAGTTTTGGTAGCCGCATTTACCGCATCGGTGGGCTGATATGAATGGCTAATGTGAACTCGAATCTCGGCGGATGTCCGATTTTCAGCTTCAACAATCGCCGCAACGATTTCAGATTCCTCTGTTTCTGTGAAGAGTTTAATGCGTTTTTTCAGGCCGGTGGCATGCATCAAACCATTAAAAAGAGAGGAAAATTGGAACGACATTATTAATCTTTCAATGCGTCTTTGATGTTTACGCGCTTCTCGGAGCCTTTGTCTGCGGCAAATCCTGATTTCTTTTCAAATCCAAAAATACCTGCAAAGATGTTGCTTGGGAATTTACGCACGTTCAAATTGTATTGCAGTACCGCTTCATTGTAATCAGTTCTGGCGGTTCGAATCATGTTTTCGGATTCAGAAATTTCAAATTGCAAATTCTCATAACCTTTGGTGGCTTTCAAGTCGGGGTAACGCTCCATTACAACCATCAATCTACTCAAAGCCGATTGTTGCGTCATGGCAATTTTGTCAATGCTCTCAGTAGTAAGTTGTTCATTGCCCACTTTGATCTGCCCAACGCTAGCTCTTGCATTGGTGATTTCTGTTAAAGTGGTTTTTTCAAATTTGGCTTCAGCGCTTACGGCCTCGGCAATTTGCACGATTTTATCGGCGCGGGTTTGGTAGGCTACCTCTACGTTGGTCCATTTGTTGGTGAGTTTTTCGTCGTTGTCAACCAATGAATTGAAACTGCCCTTGATCCATAAAAAGGCGATTAATACTACCCCTACGATGATGAGGGTGCGAATGGTTTTACTGTTCATTTCTTTGTTATTGTTAGGCCAAAGGTACTCTCAAAATGCTTGCCCATTTTTTCTTTTACGGCAAACATGTCAATTTTTCCGCCCAATTCTTTTTCCATACTCGTAACGCCCTTATCTACAATGCCGCAAGGCACGATGTGATTGAACATGCCGAGGTCGGTATTTACGTTTAACGCGAGGCCATGCATACTGACAAAACGACTGCATTTGATACCAATCGCGGCAATTTTTCGCTCAGTGGGTTGGTCGATGTCGATCCAAACGCCAATTCTGTCCTTAATAATGCCCGCCTCAATCCCATAATCCGCCAGGGTATTGATAATTGTAGTTTCGATGCCTTCTACAAATCGCTTAACGCCCATATTGAGTGCCTCTAAGTCGAAAATAGGGTAAACCACCAACTGTCCTGGTCCGTGATAGGTAATATCACCCCCGCGCTCTATGTCGTACACCTTGGCTTCCATTGCCGTGAGCACCTCATCGGTCGCCAACAAATTCTCTCGGTCTGCACTTTTTCCAAACGTATACACGTGCGGGTGCTCAATCATGATTAGATGTAGGGGTTCTGTTGTTTGTTGATTGGATTTGTTCTGAATCATCGCATCAAAAAGAGATCGCTGGAAGTCCCAGGTTTCTTCATAGGTCTGATTTTGTAATAAATGCAACTGACAATTCAACATTTTGCAAATTTAGCCAAAACGGAGGGTTGCATTTGATAATTCGAAATAAGGGTGACATTTTTGAAATCGTGAATATGGAAATTGAGCGTATGGAACATTTTTGGGCGATGAATGTTTCCAAAAAACGGGTAGGAGATTGGGGCGAAAAACAAGCGCGTGATTGGTTGGTTAGGCAGGGTGTTGAAGTTTTACATCATAATTGGAGAAGTGGGCATAAGGAGATAGATATTATCGGTAGGCAAAGAGATGTGTTGATATTTATTGAGGTGAAATGTAGAAGCACATCTATTTTTGCACCTCCGGAAACAGCGGTAAATTCCAAGAAATGGAAGAACATCGGGATAGCGGCAACGGATTACATGATTAAAAATAAATATTTTGGAAAATTTCGGTTTGATATTTTGGCGGTGACAATTACGCCTTACTGCAAGCAAATCATGCACTTTAAAGATGCTTTTGATCGGTCAAAGACAACCCTTTATTGAAAATTGATGTCAGTGATTTTACATATAACTAAGCCAACCCTTGAAACTTTGAATTTAATTTGCGAACGAAAATGAGACTGAGTAAGATTAATTTAACCGCGGCCTTCGCTTTTTTAAGTATTGTAAATATCGCAAAATCACAACACAAATGTGGTAGCGACATGCATTATGACCGCATTGTACAAGAGCATCCTGAAGCAAAATTGCTGGAAGATCAGATGAATGCTGAGGCGGATTCCAAGAAAGTGGAATCAAGAGCTGCGATCTATACAATTCCTGTCGTTTTTCATGTGATTCACACCAATGGGGCTGAAAATATTAGCCGCGAACAAATTTTGGATCAGATGCGCGTTTTGAATGAGGATTTCAATTTGTTAAATAGCAATCGCAACAAATTGCGTTCAGCATTTGCGGGCTTAGCAGCTGATTGTCAGATCAAATTTGAGCTGGCAAAAATCGACCCTAATGGCAATTGTACAGATGGTATAAATCGTGTTTATTCTTCGGCGGGTGTCCAAATGGATATGGCTACCGAGCCTGTGAAATCGTTAATTATTTGGCCCTATACGAAGTATTTGAATATTTGGGTTGTTTCTTCAATTAGTGGGGGAACTGGTGGCGGTGAAGTATTAGGTTATGCCGTTTTTCCATGGACTGCAAAATTTAGTAAAGACGGGATTGTTATGAAATCGGATCGCGTGGGAACCATCGGAACAGCAGTGGCATCAGACAGTGGTCGTACCCTCACCCACGAAGTTGGACATTGGTTGGGTTTGTATCATGTATTTCAAGACGATTGTGATAACGGCGACAAAGTAGACGATACGCCTCCGGCAACGGGCCCATTTACCAATGCGAACTGTCCAGCAGCCGGCAATAGTTGTAGTACAGATTCCCCTGATAAATTGGATTTGTGGGAAGATTATATGGATTACTCCAATGGTTCTTGTCAGTGTTTGTTTACCAAATTACAAAAGACGCGTATGCATTCCTACCTGACTTCGGGAACCAGTCCTAGAACGACAAATGTATCGACGAGTAATTTAATTGCAACGGGAATAACACCATCATCGGTAGCACCTGTGGCAACATTTTCATCGAGTGCTCAAGTGATTTGCGCCGGTCAATCAGTGAAGTTTTATGATTTGAGTTGTAAGTCCCTACCAACGGCTTGGTCATGGACATTTACAGGCTCTTCTCAGCCAAGTGCATCAACTCAGAACCCTACGGTGACATACCAAACGCCAGGGGTTTATCCGGTTTCGTTAACGGTTCAAAATACAAAGGGGAGTAATTCTGTCACGAAGAGTAGTTATATTACAGTGTTAAAAGCCGCAGGCGCAAACAAGCCAAATTTTGAACAAGGTTTCGAAAATGGTGACCCAGCCGCTTTTACCACCTCAGATAAATTCGTTCATAGCTCACCCACAACCTCAAGGTTTGCTTTGGAAACAACTGTTGGATACACCGGTAGCAATTGTTACAAAGCACCAATAGCAACCGGCAGTGCAGCGGGTAGTACCTATAGTATCACGTTGCCAAGTTTTGATATCTCTGGCATGGGCGCTTCAACACCCAGATTTACTTTTTACAGTTCCTATGCTCAACCTGATGCAACGGTCACAGAAGTTATGCGGGTTTATGTGTCTACCGATTGTGGCGCTTCATTCAAGCAAATATTAGAAAGATCCGGTGCGGCGTTGGCCTATAGCGGTCAGGTATATACCAACAATTTTAAGCCAACTAAATCAACCAATTGGCGTTTATCAGGTGTTACATCACTTTCTTCAATTGGGTATGGTTTGAATCAAAATTTGACATTCCGCATTGATGTAATCAGTGGCGGAGGCAATCCTGTTTACATTGATAATATCAATATTGGGGCGTTTTATGCCGGTGTAAATACCATCGGAAAGGATTTGATGGGTTTTGAAGTAAGCCCTAATCCTGTAGAGGCCAATTCTAAAATTGTAATTCATTCTGCCATCACCGATGAGGAAGTAACAGTAGTACTTCTAGATTTGCAGGGTAGAAAAGTCGCAAATATTTTTTCAGGTAAAATCTTAGAATCGAACACAACACTTTATATGTCTGATTTGTTATTACCAAGCTCTGGATTGTATGTCATTAGCATGGAGTCGAGCAAGGGTAGCATTCAGAAACCAGTCATTTTCGGAAAATAATACATGTCAATCAAGAACTTAGTAATCGTTGAGTCACCTGCCAAAGCCAAAACCATCGAGAAGTATCTCGGGGAGGGCTTTATTGTAAAATCTAGCATGGGTCACATCCGTGATCTGTCGTCCGGCGATTCCGCCATTGATGTGAAAAATGGATTTTTGCCCAGGTATGAGGTGCCAGATGAAAAGAAAAAATTGGTTGCCGAATTAAAGAAATATGCCAAAGACGCCGAAACAGTTTGGTTGGCATCGGACGAAGACAGAGAAGGGGAAGCCATTAGTTGGCATTTGTTTGAGGTGTTGGGTCTTAAAGAGGAAAATACCAAACGCATTGTTTTCAATGAAATTACCAAAACCGCGATTTTACACGCAATCGAGAATCCTAGGACCATCGACAAGTGCTTGGTAGATGCGCAGCAGGCCCGACGTGTGTTGGATCGATTGGTGGGTTTTGAATTATCGCCCATCTTGTGGCGTAAAGTGCAGCCTAAATTGTCGGCTGGACGTGTACAGTCGGTGGCAGTGAAATTGGTGGTTGAGCGGGAACGTGAAATCAATGAATTTGATGCCAAATCGGAATTTAAAGTCATTGGTGAATTTAAAACACAGGAAGGCAAGATTCTTACTGCAGAAAATACCCAAAAGCCCAAGAATGCAGATACTGCAAAGGCTTTTTTGACATCCTTGGTAGGTGAAACATTCGCAGTGACAGGTTTAGAAGTGAAGCCCACGTTTAGAAATCCTTCACCACCATTTACAACATCTACTCTACAGCAGGAAGCTTCAAGAAAATTGGGCTACGATGTTACCACAACCATGAGAATCGCACAGAAACTCTATGAACATGGTCACATCACATAC
>JBEGUW010000017.1:0-3729 GCA_041178665.1 Bacteroidota bacterium | reverse complement strand
ATTCGATATTTACCGAGACATGCTTAGGCAGCGCATAGATAAAATCATACCGCTTGAAGATTTTACCTTGGATAATATAGGAAATCGGAGATTCCACTTGCAAATCACCTTTTGCTTTGTGATGGTTTCGCCATACGTCCTCTAACGGGTGAACTTTGTTTTTACCAAAAAGCAAGGAAGCGCATCGCCCTTTATCGCCATTATCAAAGAATAGAACTTTGTCGATATCCAGATCATCGACCATGGGCTCATTGGCATCACAACTAAAAATATCTATTTCGTGATCCGCGATATAGTCGGCGATGGATGCGAAATTGCTCGCTTTTCCGTGTTTGTACCCTACCCCAGTCAACGAATGAAAATTGAGTGCTCGAATTTTACGAGCATCAAAAACGGCATCAACCACCATGGTTCTTTCAGGAAACAAGGTCCTATTCAGTAAAAATGAATCTTTGATGATGCCGCCAAAAATAAAAGTTGCAACACCCAGGGCGCGATTCTTCCCTTCGTATGGGCCTGGCACTCTGTAATTCAAACTAAAAACCGAATCGCTGGCAGACAATTGTTTTTCAATGAGTTGAAAATTGGATGTCGTAACCTCTTGCAATTGAATCAAAGTATTACCCCGAACAACAGAATTGAGTTTTGAAGCAATTTTCATTGCATCAGAATTGTGCTTAATGTTCCATTGAACAACGCGCAGTTCCATTGGACTTTACTTTTTAATGCAGTAATAGCTCCCTTCGTTTTCCAAACAATCCGTGGTCGTGTTCACACGTATTTTCATTTTCCCATCAGGATTGGACAACGATTCACCGGTAATAATCGCTTTGGTAGGAGACAAAATCAGAATTTCTAGATTGAAATGCGTGGTTGACCCATTCAAAATGATACCATATGTATTCAATGTACTCGAATACCCAATTTTTACCTTTACCGTTTGATCCGTGCTGTAAAATGTTTTCCCTTCGAGAAATGCAAGTACATCTGATTCACTTTCAAAGTTTGTTTGTGCGAACCCAATTTGAGCAAAACAGAAACAGCAAATCAATAGAGCGTAGAATTTTTTCATTCTACGAAAGTATAGATTTATCTGGCGATTGAATGTTCTCATTGATAATGATTTAACCATTCTGCATAATGCCTTACTTTCGTGCCGTACAAAATCTAAAAACACCCAACGCTACCAATATGAAAAAACTACTTCTTATGGCAACGATGTTGCTCCTATTTGGAGCCGTATCTGCCCAGATCGGCGATGTTCAACAAAAAGGTAACTGGCTTCATTCATATGATGGGAACCGCGAAGTTGGTCGGTTTGCCATCGGTTCTTCAGACCAATTTTTGGGATTCTCATCTTCTATCGTCGTAGTAAGAAAAGGCAATTGGATACATTCATATGATCAAAAAGGAAAAGAACTTGGTCGATTTGGCATCGGATCCTCAGACCAGTTTAGAAGCGTTAACGGGAACAACATCAATATCAAAAAAGGGAATTGGGTCCACACCTACGACGTAAATGGCAGAGAGCTTTCCCGTAGAAGCCTATAATACCCCAACGCGAATAGAAAGGGTTGTCCGGTTTAAACTGTCCTTTAAAACTTGGCGATATTGCTGCAATCAATATGCAACTAATACATCACTTAAGTGATTTTATATTTCGCTAACAATTAGAAAATCAAACTTGAACGTAATAATTTTGTTCAGGGCTAAATCATGAAAACACTCTCAAAATGTGCATTATTCCTATTTACCTCAGCGGTACTATTTGGGTGCGCGAGCAACGGATTCTTAATGGCAAAACCGCGAATGGTTATATATGGAACCACATACCCAGCAAAAGATGTTAATACACCCGTTGAAATATACAGGACCCAAAGGCCGAATCGACCATACATCGAAATTGGAGAAATTTCATGCAACGATACCAACGACGAATATGCCCTAAATCAAATCCTAATGAAAGCGCGATCCATAGGCGCCGATGCTATAATCATTTTGGGAAGTGCGAGTACCACAGCTTCCGGAGTCCCAATAGGTGGTGTTTTATACTCAAGTACGCAACAGTATGGATTCAAGGCGGTTGCAATCAAATATCAATAGCAATTCGCGTAAAATTCATTTATTTTGAATGACCTCATTTAATACCATTCCTCGTGAACAAGTATTTATACCTCATATTAAGCATGTTGACTTTATCTTGTAATCAAACTCAATCTGAGAAAGAATACATTAAAAACCTTGAATTGAAAAACAAAGCCTTAGAAGAAGAGGTCAGTGAAATTAGAGGTATTTCAGGTAGATCCAAAAAACAAAACAGGCAAAAAGATGGAACTTTCTTCACTATTGGTTCAACAGAGGATGAAGTAATTCAAGTCATGGGCGAACCTACAAGTTACATGGTAACAGCTGCCGAAGCGCGGAGATTTTATTACGGACTAAGTTCGGTGTACTTTTATCAAGGCAAAGTAATTAGTTACGACAACATAGAAGGAAATTTGCATGTCCGCGTGAAGCGATAAACCAACAGAGCATCTGCTTTAAAACAACCACACAGATATTGTCGTTCCAACTTGCCAACCCAATCAATATATTTGTTGGGCATGTCAAACACCGACAAACTTACCGAAGCGCTCATACAGTTCAGAAATGAACGCGATTGGGAGCAATTTCACAACCCCAAAGACCTCGCCATTGCCCTGAGTCTCGAAGCCAGCGAACTGCTCGAGAATTTCCTTTGGAAACATCCGCAAGACGCCGACGTCACCAAAATCAAAGAAGAACTGGCCGACGTCCTTGCCTATGCCCTGCTCATCGCCAAGCATTACGACCTCAATGTGGAGGACATCGTCCTGGATAAAATTGCAAAAAATGCCCTCAAGTATCCGGCCGACAAAGCCAAAGGATCCGCCAAAAAATATACCGAGCTATGATCGTTTACCAAGAGAGCTGCGAGACGTTTATGGCCGATGTGCGCGAAAGCAACATCGATTTCGTAATCCATAGTCAGTTTCAGCAAAAATTGCATCATCGCACCTCGGAAAGCGAAGTCAACAGCTGGAAAAACTCCATGCAGTACATGAAAAATGTGCTCGAAGTGGCCGAAGTGCCCCGCGATGCCATGGTGACCATCGAATGTCAGATCCCGCAAACATCCAAACGCATCGATTTTATCCTCACCGGCCTCGATGAGAAAAAGCAATCCAACGCCGTTATCATTGAGCTGAAACAGTGGAGCGAAGCCGAATCAACCACCAAAGACGCCGTAGTTCGCACGTTCGTGGGCGGCGGCAACCGCGAAGTCAGCCACCCCTCCTACCAAGCCTGGTCCTACGCCGACCTCCTCACCAACTTCAACCGCTCGGTAGAGGAAAACCAAATTCAACTCTCCCCTTGCGCCTTCCTGCACAACTGCGAAGACCGCACCGCCCTCACCCTGCCCTTCTATCAAACCCATATCAACAAAGCGCCCATTTTCTTTAAGCGCGATGTGCGACTGTTGGCCGATTTTATTCGAAAATTTGTAAAATACGGCGATTCGCAAAACATCATGGAGATGATCGAAAACGGCGAAATCAGACCCAGCAAAGCCCTGGCCGATTCCGTGGTGGGACTGCTCAACGGAAATCAAGAGTTCACCCTCATCGATGACCAGAAAATTGTCTTCGAAACCGCCCTGCAACTCGTAGACCGCGCCATCACTGAGAAAAAGAAGCAAGTGTTGATCGT
>JBEGUW010000016.1:0-3913 GCA_041178665.1 Bacteroidota bacterium | reverse complement strand
CACAACCATTCTTCCTCAATACGAGCCAAGTAAACAAATACTAAAACCCAGATTCAACGAATCCGCCGGTCTCAATTTTATCATCCCTTGGAACTGGATGATCGATGCAATGTCGGGTAGTTTAGTACGATATTCCTTGCCAGATACTTTTGTGCTGAGAGAAATCAAAAAAACGAAGTAATTTTGCACCCGCAAAACGATGCCAACGCTTTACCTAACCCGAAAAGAACATTTCAACGCCGCTCATCGGTTGTGGAACCCTACATGGAGTGAAGAAAAAAATTCTGAAGTCTTTGGCAAGTGTGCGAACCCCCATTTTCACGGTCATAATTTCGATTTATACGTTTGTGTAAAAGGTCAACCCAATCCGGACACAGGCTGTGTCATCGACCTTAAAGTCCTTAAGGTTATTATTAGAGAAGAGGTAATCGACCATCTAGATCATCAAAATTTAAACCTCGATGTGCCTTGGTTAAAGGATACCATGCCTAGCATCGAAACGGTTGCGGTTGCAATTTGGCAGCGTCTTTCGCCCAAATTACCCATGGGTGTGGCCCTGCATAAAATCACCCTTTGGGAAACACAAAACAACTTTGTGGAGTACTTCGGGGAATAACCCATCCCATGAAAGCGCTTCAGCGTTGGTTACAAAACAGCAAATTGGCCCGCGAATGGCCCATTAATTTATCTTTCCTAGGTATTTTGCCTTTCTTTTTTGCTACCGGCGGTTGCCTTCTTTACACATCGGATAGCGGAGCCTACTTAATGACCGCCCAAAGCCTATCCATACCCTTAGATCGGTCCGTTTTCTATAGTTTGTATCTACGTGGATTGAACGATTTGATGTCGCTCTTCACCCAACCCATCCTCGGCGAAATTGTTGTCCTGCCCCCACTCATCTTACTCTTTGCGGGCATCTTCCAACTGGTGAACAAGTTATTTTCCGCACTGCCGCAAGCAAACCCCGAAAAACTTAACTACCCAAAATTCTTAAATCAACGATGGGTTTTCTTGTCGATGTGGCTAGGCGCCTGCTTTCTCACCTCCATGCCCTGGTTTTTACTCCAGGCGATGCCCGATATTTTTACGGCCATTCTCTGCATTTTTGTCTTACTATTTCTCCAAACCAAATCTCTTCGCAACTCCATAATTTGTGCATTGGTCATCGTGGTCTCCGCCGTCATGCACAACGCAAACCTGATTACCCTAACCGTTCTAGGTATTGCCATTTGGCTCGCTTGGAAAGGTTATCTTGGGAAATGGACCCAACCATTAAACCAATACGTTTCGTTATCTAAAACCCGTTCCTTAATCGGAATTTCAATCATCCCTTGGACACTTCTCATCGCCAGTAACATTTGGGGTGGCAACGGAGTAACAGTAGGCAAAGGATCACACGTATTTTTCATGGGTAAACTCTGCGAAAATGGAATCCTCAAAACCTATTTGGACGATGAATGCGCATCCAAACCCAACCCCTTCTGTGCATTTAAAGACAGCCTTCCAGAGCATACGTGGGACTTTGTTTGGAACAGCCACGGCATCCTAGAAAAGACCGGCGGTTGGCATCATAGCAAAGAACTATACAACGAAATCATATTAGGCACCCTAAGCAAGCCCAAATACATTGCACTTCACATTCAAGCAGCCGTTTCTGCCACCGCTCAACAAGTGATTTTAACCCACGGAGGCGACGGACTCACGCTCCTAGATACCAGCGCGACATTGGCTCAGGAATTAAAAATGCATTACCCCGATGAATACCAAGGGTTTGTGAACGACTCCAAACAACAAAAGTCCCAAATCGATTTCGATTTTTATAACAAAGTATATGATTGGTCGGCAATTGTCCTCATTCTAGTCGCCTTGATTTGTCTTTATCGCAAGCCCAATCCACTCCTAGCCACATTCTTTGCAATAGCGGCAGTGTTTATTTTGTGCAATGCGTTTTCTACAGCTTGTTTTGCTAACGTCTTGGCCCGACTAAATGCGAGAGATTTTTGGATCTTGCCGATGCTATCAATCGGAATAATCGTTCAGTATTTTTACCCCAATAAATCAAATCGGGAATCCGCAAGCCAATAAATCACTATCAATCTAACCGGTAAACCGGATACAAATTGTGTGTTTTTTCGTAGTGCGCAGATTGTTTGTAAACCCAATTCAACTGTCCCCAAGAGTCCTTCGCAAATTCGCTATCGTTCGCTTTTTTACGCAAAAATTCAGCACGTTTTTCTGGGTGATCCTTCAACCAATCTGCAGCTAAGTCCTCAAAAACATAATCGCTGTAACCTTCTTTCTGCATCAAAACGCCATCAAACGCATTCCAAGCAAAATAGGAATCAGCAGCCCTTGGTTCCAAAACCGAAACAACAAACTTTGCATTCACTGATGTTATTGGAACTACCACATCTCCCGCCCGAAGTTGTACCGCCAAAACCGTATCTCTTGTCTTTACACCATGATGCATGTAGTGTTTCTCATAAGGATGATTCACCGTCTTGAATTCGTTGATATAGCTCACTCGCAACATCGTAACCGTGTCGAATGGAATCGGCTTGCAAACCACTTTATTGAGCTTCAACTTCTGAATTACATCGCCATAGGCAAACGGGACGATGTAAGCCGAAGGCACGAGAATACTATCGGTACAGCGGTATTGGTCGTAATATTTCACTTTTTTAGACCATGGCTTG
Source organism: Bacteroidota bacterium (assembly GCA_041178665.1). GTDB lineage: Bacteria > Bacteroidota > Bacteroidia > NS11-12g > UBA955 > UBA955. Next base: position 1,217 of record JBEGUW010000016.1, on the reverse strand, counting down.
GTTCTATCGTACACCAATCGATCGGCGCCAGAAATTTCACTCGGACGGTATCCCGATTCAAATCCCAAGAAATCAATCTCGGTAAATTTTGTCTGGTCCAACTGAAACTGAATTGGCATCCACTTTCCGATGGGTTTGGGGGCAAAATCAACATTTTTTCTTCTTACTGTTGAGAACTCATTTCTTAGCGATGGCGCGGTAGCGGCAATTAAAAACTGTTCCATGAATGCCAATGTCCCCAGCATACGTTGCGAAAAAGGCTTAAGCATATGCGTTTCAACGGTATAGCCCAAAGTATGATGCAATGCGGCAAAACCGGTGGCGTATCTACCGCCTTCCCAAAATGCAAATAATCCGCTATCAGGCACCGTTTTGATCGTTTCAACATAGGGAGCCGTAGGCCATTGGTTGGCTGTCAAACGCTCTTTTAACGACTTCTCAAAGGGAATTAAAACATCGGTTAAACCGGGTTGCAATTTTTCTGGTCGCGTATAAAAATACGTTAGAACATATTGATAATCTGCCCCATTAGAGGTGTGGTTGTCGATGAATAAATCGTATTGTTCCATCGCCATCAAGCCCACCAACGACTTTGCATTTCTTGAATCCAATTTGATAAAATCGCGATTTAAATCGAGGTTTTGCGCGTTGCCTCTAAATCCATATTCCACCGGGCCGTTTTGATTGGCTCTAGATGTTCCGCTGCGAGTGAGGGTTCCATCTACATTATACTGACAAATCACATGGAGTTGCAAATAGGGTAAAACTTGCTGCCAATACTGACCAAAGAAGAGCATATCACGCAATAAAATCATACAAGCATCCGTCCCTTCGGGTTCGCCAGGATGGATATTGTTATTAATGAGAACTTTTACGATGGGCTTAACCTCTACTTTGGATCCGGCTTCAATACCCACATCGCCGTTACCAAAACGATCCATGGTCTCCGTAGCAGGACCGTTGAGTTTAAGCACATAAATATCCTTGCCTACATCGCCTAGTCCGATAGATTGCAGAGAACAATATGCAGGAAATGTGGCAGCGAGCTGCTTATACCAAGCCACACATTCAAAATAATTGGCGGTACCCAGTCCTTTTGATTTTTCAAAGGGGGTTAAAAGGGAATCATAGGATTTTTGCATTTGTGCGCTCAGGGCTTTGCCCTGAGCCTTGCGCGCGCCTTCGGCGCGCATCATCGCCCCACTCAAACCCAATGT
>JBEGUW010000015.1:0-28245 GCA_041178665.1 Bacteroidota bacterium | reverse complement strand
AAAATCAAAGTCTTGTCACCGTCAGGATCTCCATCATCTGTAATGTTCGCACGAATAAAGAAACTACTTACGTTCTTCACAACGTTAATCTTGCGTGTTGCAAAATCGTAGTCTGTTGGAGAAACCGCAGTTCCACCAGCAATAGCGACATCGAAAGTGAAATTCTCATCCGCTGGAATCACAGAGAAATCCATACGGAATGAATCCGCTGGCTCAAATACTTGATCCGATGCTTTAGTGAAATTCACCGTAGGCAAAGCAGATACTTTTAAATCATTCATGTAACGAGGACTCAATACATAACGATTGGTATAAGGCGCAGAATTATCAAACTGACCACCCAGACCAGTTACGTCGAAATATCCTACCGGAGCAGAAGAACCATCGATATCTGTTTCAGCATCAATATTTAATGTATCAACACGACCTGAAGTATTCATTACACGTACGTTTTTGAATCCATTGGCTGCCAAAGCAGTTGAAGGCCACTCTGCAGCATCCACCAATTTCACACGACGGAACTGAACCAATTTAGATTCTGTAGTTTCATCCACACCTTGAACAAAAACTGACTTTTTCAAAGTTCTTCCACTAGAAATTTTGATGATGGTATCCAACTTGTCCATTTGAACTAAACCTTGGAATTGACTTACCGTACCTTGAAGCATAATACTATCACCCTCATTTACAGAATATCCAAATGTCTTAGGGTTAGTAAATACGCCCATTCCACCGGTTCCGTCGATAATTGTGAAGTTCATTCCTGCAGTGCGCATGTTTACGCCATATACAGTTCCAAATACGCGACATTTAACATTCAAACTATCAGCTGCTTTATTCGCATTCGTTTGCTTGTTCACCGTGCCGATATTGTAAATTGGCAAATCATCATTCAACAAAGTGATAATCAAAGTATCTTTTCCTTTGGCAATTTTAGAGTTCGACAATGTGCCTAATCCAAAGTATACTTTCTTCGTTGGCTCGTAAGCGTTATCATTATAGAATGGTACGTTTACAATGATGGTATCTTTTGTAGAGCTCGTAATGCTCATGATTTTAGATGTAGGGTTGAATTTGAAATCAACACCTTCAGTAGCAGAACTCAAAGCAGTGTAACAACGCAATGTGAAATCCGCATCTGCATCAGAGCGCGATGCAATTCTCATTCTAACCGCAACATTTCCTACCGTCTCAGTAACTGTCAACTTGCTATCGATAAACTCAATGGTCGCGGGACCATCATTGTCCAACATTACCAACGTAATGATTGAATCTTTGATGTAAGCACCTCCAGTGATCTGACGCAAAACCATGCGAACAGTATCGTTTGGATCAATATTGAAATCATCAAATACCTTGGCGAAAATTGTAATTGAATCTGCTTTCGTGGTTGAACCCAAATTAAATGTTGAGTCTTTGCCACTCTTACCAATTGAAAACTCTGAAGGAATATAGGTTGAATCACCTTTGCCTTTCACCAACAACATCATCTTGGATGCTGATGATACCGGCTTATCCATTTTCAATGTCATTCCAATTCTTCCCGCATTTTCCTTCACAACAACCAGAGTATTGGGAACAATCACATTCGCGATATCGTTATCGGTAACAGTAATGGTATGCGCCTTTTCGATGCCAATCACACAATTACTTGGTTGATCCACACCCAATACGATTGTCTCAGGACCTTCCGCAGAATTATCATCATTGATAGTAATTACTGTAGTATCGTTACCAGCTTTGCCAGAACCCTTAAAAGTAATAGTACGCTCAGTTAAAGTATAATCCGCAGCAGCCCCTTTGGTGGAAGTTCCACCGGCAACATAAAAACGAACTGTTTGATCTTTCTCACCACTATATTTTCTAGAAACATAAACATTATATTTTCCTACATCTTCTTTTGTAGATGAAGTCCTTGCCCAAAACTCAACCATCGTTGGAGTTAATGCAGCATCATCATAATCCAAATAAATTGGATTTGCATATCCACCCGAAGGATTTACTGTATTCTTCTTGCTCGGCCCCCAAACGCCATCTGCATCTGTATTGGTAAAAATACTCACTCCAGATTTCAACGAAAGATTATCTACCCTTTTAATACCATTGGCTAAACTGTTCGGTACGATTCCAGCCCAGTTGCCAGATACTTTCCAAACATTTGTAGAATAATAACCTACCAAAGACGACAAATTGCTTCCGGTAAATGTTCCACCTTCAACTGGACCAACCGACAATGGACGACCCGAACCCGCAGTATTGTCGTACAAAGCAACAAAACTTCTAGCCGGAGCCATACTCTTACCCCAAACGCCAGTTCCTTTTACGTTACCAGCCGCATTTGGAGTGATAACCGTCATAGAGTCACTGCAATACATTCTTACTGTATCACCTGTAGTAATTCCAATTGCAATAACCGCCAAATAAATTTTATTGCCTGGAGACCAATAGTTTACACTACCTGTACCAACTATTCCAAACCAACCCTCAAACTCACCCATTAAACCGGTGGTTAAAGTATCGTCTCCCTTCGGAGCAGCCGTGGCAGTCCAATAAGATGTACCAGAATAATATCTGTAATTACCCGCTGTATCAACGTACAAAGGATTTCCGGCACCCGGCGAAATTGATTTTGAAGCAAAATCAGTTGACTTAATACCACGAACTACATATCTGTAATCCGATTTAGATTTTAAATTGTCTATACGCAAACGCACGTATGCTGGCAAACGTCTTGTTGAATCACCCGATGTCATATATTGGGGAACAACCAAACCGATTACGTTAGATGAAGAGTATTGAGCCTTCACATCTTTTAGAAGGAACAACAACGCGAAACCAAGTAAGAATTTTTTCATAAGTTCAATTTATACAAAAGTATAGAAAAAAGTCCTTGATTCAAAGAACGCAAGCCGCAGTCATAACACTCACTTTTTCAATCCCAATGTCATCAAAATGTAAGCAACTTTTTAAGCACGACTCTATCGTGGATCCCGTTGTCATTACATCATCTACCAAACACAAATGTCCCAAAGGAAATCCCTTGTATTTTGGATTAAATTGGTACTTACTTTCCGAAGACGTTAATCGTTCGGCACGATTTTTTTTGGTCTGCGAAATAGATCGATTTGGCTGTAAAAATAAATCCGTAATTAGTTCGCCACTCAACACCTCCGTGATGCCTTCAGCCAAACGTAATGCCTGATTATATCCCCGTTTTCTCACTTTTGAAGCGTGCATCGGAATTACAGCAAAATGGGTAAAATCCGGATCGCCGTGATCGCGAGTTATCCTATCTCCCATTTCCTTACCGAGTTTCACCGCCAACGATTCCGCTCCTTCGTATTTAATGGCCTTCATCATTTTGGAAACACCCGAATTGCGTCTGTAATCCAATAAAAAATAACCCAACTCTAGTGGAACCCTGCCAGCCAAACCCCTGCAAATTGGGTTGGTTTTGCTCAGTCCGTAAACCGAATATGGCAAATTGACATAGCATGTAAAACACAAATCATGTTCTTGTCGTATCAATAAATCACCACAAACAACACAAGTGCGAGGAAATGTAAAATCTAACATGTCCAAAGCCAATTCACTCAATACCGCACCTACTTTTCTTGCATTTCGATCCACACAACCACCCATAACATAATCCACATATCGCAAAAACAAGGAATTGTCGATTTACCCTATCATTATTGCAAAAAACGCAGAACTTTGTACCCATGGCCGGACCACACCAACAAGATCGCGATATTCCAAAATCCAAATTGTCCCTAGACGCATTCAAAAAGTCTACCCGGCTATTTCGATATATGTCGGCCCAAAACCGCGCCTGGTTTATTTTAGGTACGATTTTCCTTGCCATCAGCGCCGGTGCATCCCTCATGTTTCCGAAATTACTCGGTGACCTCATGGATGGGGCATTTGTTTACAACGGCGGCAATATCGCCAAAGCACCAAACACCGAAGCCCTGCAAAAAGTAGCTATCTATTTTGTGTATCTCTTTATTATTCAAGCCCTTTTTAGTTTTGCTAGAATTGCCATTTACGTCCGCGTAACGGAAGATATGACCTACGGTTTGCGAACCGACCTCTTCAAAAGTGTCATCGGTCAGAACATGAATTTCCACAATCAGAATCGGGTGGGCGAATTGCTCAGTCGCTTCTCAGCCGACGTGGCTCAAATTCAGGATGCCTTCACAACCAACTTGGCGATGTTTATTCGTCAGATTCTCATCCTAATTGGCGGGGTAGTAGTTCTCTTCTTCACCTCTTCAAAATTGGCCGTTATGATGCTGGCCACCTTACCCGCAATCATCATCGTCGCACTGCTGTTTGGTCGCTTCATTCGCAAGAAATCCAAAGAAGTTCAAGACGTTACCGCCGCAAACAATGTAATCGTAGAAGAATCTCTGAGCGGAATTATGTCGGTTAAATCTTTCACCAACGAGTATTTCGAAAACGAAAGATATCAAGCCAACAGCCAAAAATTAAAGCGCGATTCCATCATCCGCGGATACTGGAGAGGCACTTTTAGTTCATTCATCATCATTTGCATGTTCGGCGCCATCGTTTGGTTGATTTATCAAGGACTAGGTCTAGTGCAATCAGGGGAAATGGGCGTGGGTGAATTATTTAACTTTATGATGCTTACCGCTTTTGTAGGGAGCAGCATTGGCGGAATGGCAGAGCAATTTGTGCAAATCCAAAAAACCCTGGGGAGCATCGAACGCGTACTCGACATCATCGACATGCCCATGGAAATTGAGCCCATCGCACAATCAGAATTCCAGCAATCCCAACCCCAATGGGATCAAGCCCTTCATATTCAAAATCTACATTTCCATTACCCATCAAGGCCAGAAAATGAAATTATCAAAGGACTAAACATCGATTTAAATCCCGGCGAAACCCTGGCCATTGTGGGTCCTTCAGGGTCGGGAAAATCAACACTCGCCGCACTGCTTTATCAATTCTACCTCCCCTCTGATGGACGCATTGCATTAGGCAACCAAAACATACAAGACTTTGATTTAAAAACGTATCGCAGCGCCTTCGCCCTTGTGCCTCAAGAAGTGATGCTTTTTGGTGGAAGTATCTACGATAACATTCGTTACGGCAAGCCAGAAGCCACCGCTGAAGAGATTTATGTCGCCGCGAAAAAAGCCAATGCCGCCGATTTCGTTGAAGGTTTTCCAGAGAAGTACGATACCCTTGTTGGCGATCGTGGTGTTCGATTGTCGGGCGGACAAAAACAGCGCATCGCAATCGCCAGAGCCATATTGAGAGACCCCAAAATCCTCATCCTTGACGAAGCTACCAGCGCCCTGGACTCAGAAAGTGAAATCCAAGTTCAACGCGCCCTCAAAGTGTTAATGGAAAATCGGACATCTGTAGTGATTGCGCATCGACTCAGTACCATTAGGCAGGCCAATGTGATTGCGCTATTAAAAGATGGCGTAATCCTAGAGCAAGGAAATCACGAAGCCCTTATGAAAATTGAAGGCGGCAAATACAGAAGAATGGTAGAACAACAAATCGATCCGTCCGATTTCTTCCAAAATACCTAAATTGCAACATGCCCGCCCGATTGCAATTAAAATCATCCACCCTCAGAAGCTTCTTTTGCACTCTATTGTGTATCGTTTCTTCCGCCGTTGTGGGTCAATCAAACAACGGGAACAATCCTACCCCTAACCCAGACTCAAACAAAGAACTGGCTTACGTTTTATACAATCAAAACGATTTTTCTAGAGCCGCAATCCTATTGGAAGATATCGTGGAGGCCAACCCAAGAGACGAGCTCAGTTATCGTCGCTATCTTCAATGTTTGATCAAAACAAATCAACAGGAAAAAGCCATAAAATTCATCAAAAAGAAAGTAAAAAAATCACCCTATCCAATTCTCTATGTTGTTGATGAATGCTATGTAAACACGACTTTCCCCGACGGACCAAATAAACAAAAATATACGCTCCGGGCCGAAGAATTGAAGGCGCTAATAATCGAACAATTAACGGTTCATGCGATGGAACAAATGGGGCAGCAACACATCGCCATTGCGCAAAGATTTGAACAATACGAACTCAAAGAATACGCCATCGCAGTTTTACAAAGCGCCGACCAAATCTTGGGTGATATCAATCCCGAAATTTCCAATAAACTCGCTGAACTGTACATGGAAACGGGCAATAGGGAAAAAGGTCTACAACGATATGTGATGCTCATGCTCAGCGGTGTGCCGTTTGAATCGATGAAACAAGTTTTCGAAACCCAAATCACAGACAGTGCGGATTATGTTTTACTCCAACGCCTTTTGTTGAAGCAAATCGAACAGAATCCCGAAGTGACAGCCTTTTCGGAAGGACTCAAATGGACGTTCGTTAAACAAGGAAATTGGCAGTCCGCATTTCTCTATACCCGATCCATTGATAAACGACTCAAGGAAAATGGGGAACGCGTTTTTGAACTCGGTGAACTTTGTCAGTCCAATGGAGAATATCCCGTGGCGCTGCAGTGCTTCCAATATTGCATCGGATTAAAAGAGACATTCTTCGACCCCGCGCTAGCCCAAGCAAAATGGATTGATGTTACCTACGATATCACCATGAAGGGTAGGCCCCGCATTGAAGATGTGATTCAGCTCCAAAAACAAATGCTCGCCTTTGAGCAAAATTATGGACCGCAAGAAGCCAGTCTTTCGAACGCCCTCAAGTACGCCCAACTCTTAATTCGATACGATAGCTTATTCGCTGTAACCCAAGAATCAGGAAAAATTAGCGGCTCGCAACAAGCCATTAAACTATTGGAAAAATATATCGACCCTTCTACCCACCTGAAAAAAATATCGCTCGCAAAAGTAAAAATGACGCTCGGCGATGTGCTTTTGTCTCGCGGCGATGTGTGGACCTCTGAATTGCTTTATGCACAAGTAGAAAAGGACTTCACCGAAGAAGAGATGGGTCAGTTTGCCAAATTTAAACGCGCTGAACTTAGCTTCTATCGAGGCGATTTTGATTGGGCCAGCATGCAACTCGAAGTACTCAAAAGCGCAACAACCCAACTAATTAGCAACGATGCAATGGAGTTGGCTTTGGTGATCATTGATAACCTCGGCATCGACAGCAATTACACCGCATTAACTTGGTATGGAAAGGCGCTCTTAGCTGAAAAACAACAGCACTATAAGCTCGCTAACAAGTATTTAGATAGCATTACCACGGAATTCCCTGGACACGGATTGTCCGATGAAATCCTATTTGTAAAAGCCAGAATGGCCGAAACAAACGGAGATTATGTGGCGGCGACAAACTTGCTAGAGACGTTATCCATTGCTTACAATTTCGATATCTTGGCCGATAATGCACTGTACAAATTGGGTATGCTATATATGTATTCAATGAACCAGCCCGAGAAAGCCAAAATCGCATTTGAGAAACTCATTGAGAAATACAGCAGCAGTGTTTATATCGTAGATGCTCGAAGAGAATATAGAAAAATTCGCGGCAATTAGGTTACTTGCGTACTGATTAGAATACCTATCGAACCCAATAACAAAATAACCTCATTCACTAAATAATAATATTATTTTGAGATCATTAATTCAAGAAAATAAGTCATTCACAAAAGTCGTAACTCTATTATTTGTTCTGGCTTGCATCATCATAAATCCATTGCGCGCGCAGTTAGACAATAGGATTTTTAGCTTTTACCCTCAGCCATTCTATTTCATTCAAAAAGCTCCGCTTTACAAATTGGGGAGTATGACGGAATACGAAATCGCCATTGACTCCGCGGTCGAGATGACTCAAATTGATAGTATTGCTATATCCATTGAACCCGCCGCTGATTCGACAATTTCAGATACCACGATTTATCCGCCTTTGAGTGCATTAAATGAAACGATGGAACCGGATACATCCAGTTGGCCTTCTTTGGAAAAATCACCGTCACATTCCGGTACTTATGCAAATTACATGACCGGAACTCATTGGGGAATGTTGCATTATAACAAGGACAATGAATACTTGCAGCGCATCAACCCCGGTGAAACGCTATTCGGTAATATGGCATGGGCCTTTATCACTCGTTCTGTGGCCAAAGAAGGAGATGAGCAAGTTTTATTAACCCTAGGAGGTCTAGCAAAAGTCGATTTTGGAGGCTATGAGACCAAACTCCGATTTAACCCATTGATCCAGCTAATTCTGCACGCAAAACAAGGAATTTTAACGGTAGGGAGCATCCCCTCCCATACGCAACACTTCATGCCCGAACCGATGATCAATTATGATCTCGCATTTAAGAAACCGGTGGAATATGGTTTTCAGTTTTATAAAAATACCAAGCACCTGGTTTTAGAAAGTTGGCTCGATTGGCGTCAGGCTATCGATACGCAGACATTTCGACAAGAGATTATCTCTTTTGGAACCCGCATCGAATACCAATTGTTTAAAGACGAAGCTAAGAACTTCCATGCACTCAATGCCAAAGCCAGTGGGTATTTGCTGCTGCTACATAAGGGTGGGGAAGGATTTCGTTATCTCCTGCCCTTGGCCAATCGAGGTACATACGCTGCGGGTTTTACCCTTTTTACTCAACAGCGAAATACAAGTCTAGAGAGTTATTCTAGCACGCCAAAGTTCAAATTGGAATGCTTGGCTTTCTACCAGAAGGATTTTTCACCTCGATTGTCACAACCCTTTAGAGAGGGCACAGCCCTGATGATCAACATGGGAATCAAACTGACGAAAACCCAGCACCTTGTCTTGACAGCCTACCAGGCAAACAAATTCACGACCCCTTTAGGCGCCTCGTTTTATCAATGTGTGAATGAAAATAACATCATGTATTTCAATCCCGTACGGAAAATCATTTCTGCCCGATACATTCAACAAATCCACATGATTTCTCAAAATTTTCAAATTGAAAGTCGTTTGGAGCCTATCTACGATTTAGACCAAAAACACCTTCTGTACTCTCTCGGTTTATACTTGAAGTACTCAATCTAATTTCTACGCCTTAAGTGTGCAGCGAATAGAGCGAGCGTTTGCCAACTCTTCCTTACAGTTGATAAGAAACTCCCCATTCCATATAGTCAGCACTGGATAAATGGGCTTTCAACCGAGCAATAATATATACCCTCTGAGTTGCTTTATAACTCACACCAATACCTTCGTAATACCTTCTTTTAGTATCGTCAGGGCGATATAAATACAAACCTGCGTCCGCAATAAATCCCCATTTACCATATTCCCAGCGAGACCCCGCCGTGATGGCCACTTCGGTAAAATCATGCAATGAAATGGCATCACTCTTTAGGCCAAACTTGCTATACATGTACGATTTATCAAAAAACACATTGGCTCCAACCCTAAATCTCGGACCCAGTAAAGCTCTGGGAAACTCGCAATTGTACTCCAAAACGGCATTCACAAATGTGCGCCGTTGATCCAATTCAATCTGTCGTCTACCCAATCTAAACCCCACCAAATGCTGCGGACTTTTTACACATGATCTTGATGGAATAGCCCCAATTTGTTCGATGTGTTTCCAAGGAGCCGATTTATTATTGATACCTCCCTCGACTTCCGGACGGATTTCAATCACTTTTCCATAGTTATTACTCGCCAAAAACAATGTTCGCTTCGCACCAATCGATAAATAGGGAATATTGATTCCGAAATTGGGCTGTCGCCAATTGGCATTAGAAAAGTGAACCATCCCCGCTTCAGCATACATTTTCCAACCCCATTTGTTTAAATAGGGACCCGCATCCAAATGATACCCCAGGTGCATCATACCATTCAAATGACTTCCAATGGCTGGGTTGCGAGGATTACCAAATTCATCATATCGCTTTGTTAGATAGCCAATTCCCATTCCTAAAATCCAGTAATTGTACTTCCCAAATTGTGGCATCACTAAACCACCGGCCCCAATGGCATAGCCCGCAACCTCACTGCCCAAATTGAGCAAGTTAAACGTATATCCGTAAGTTATTTTGTCGATGTTGGCACCGTTTCCGTTTGGCTGATTGATCGCTGAACGGTACTTCACATTAATCCCCGTTGCATGTCGATACATGGCCATCATATCCGAATGATGCGGAATCAAATAGCCACCCATCAACTGGGCACTCCATTCAGACGTTTTGTAAACTTGAACCTTTTGCGCAGAGTCCTGCGCACTCAAACGAGAAAATAAGAAAATCGCCGATGCTAGTATAACCAGACGTCGGCCGTTCATTAGCTACGTGTTTTGTCGGTTGCCAACACCATCTTAATACCCAAGTTCGCTCCCACCTGCATCACATCCACCATGTCCTGAACTTTCAGGTCTTTATCCAAACGCAAAACCACACTCAACAAACTCTTACCATCATCCCCAACACCGGCTTTGTTCTTTTCGTCAAGCAATCGATCGTCCAAATCATCAAATGCTACGCGTTCTTGTTCGATATAAATCCCCAATTCCTCTGCATCCACAGAACCCTTGTTCTCAATCTTCACCGTTAATGGCAAAGTTTTGATTTCCATGTGGGTGGTGGTAGATGCCTTAGGCAACATGATATTAATGACATTGGGGTTAGCCAAAGTACTGGCGATCAAGAAAAACAACATCAAGAAAAACATGATATCGTTCATAGACGAAGCCTCTACTTCGGCCTCTTCACGTCTTCTTCTTCCTACCCTCATGGTTATTTAATTAGTGGTTTGACTTGTTAAGAATTTCCAAGAAACTCAAGCTTTGCTCTTGCAAACGTTCGGCAAAACGATCTACTTTTCTCACAAACAACTGATATCCAATAAATGCAATAATACCCACCAACAATCCTGCAAAACTCGTTACCATCTTAATGTAAAGACCCTCAGAGATGGCACCAATTTCCAAACCGTTCGTTTGAGCAATCGTATAGAAAATGTTAATTACACCCCAAATCGTTCCCACAAAACCCAACATCGGTGCAATCCTAGCTACCAAACTCAAATATCCCAAATTTCCTTCCATCGCACTCATCTCAACGTTGGCTCTGGTTTCCATGGCACTCTCAATTTCTCTCATGTTGCTACCCAAGAAATTCAAACCCGTAGCCATCACCTGGCCTTGTGCCGTGTTCATTCGCTGACAGTGCGCCAACGCTGAATCCATACGATTCTCTTTCAAGTTGTCTTTGATTACACCCATCAAGTTGTGGTCAATCTTAGTGCGATTGTTGATGTAAATAAATCTCTCAATGATAAAATAAATCGCAAGGAGAAGACAAAGTCCCAAAAAGATCATCACCACACCTCCCTTGGTCATGATTTCAAGAACTGGAGCTGAAACGTGCTCAGCTGCGACTGCGGCTGCTTGACCGGCGGCGGAATCTTGGGCTACTGCGCCCTGAAGTAATGTAAGTGCTAGCGATAACATATGATGCGAAGTAAATCTGATTTAGACAACTATAACGTTGAAGAACCCTAAAAATTATCCCCAAGGAACAAACGCTTATTTCAGGTTTGTAGCTCCCCCGCTCAAAACAAACTTGGTAACGTCGCCACTCTCTTTGTCGATAGGCTTCACACGCGACTTATCAACCACAGTGGTTTCGCCCGATAGCGTGTAACTGTAAGGCAAATAAACCGCGCAACAGTGGGGCATGCCGATCACCGACATATCCTCTTGAGTTAAGAATCCAATTTTGTAGACACCCACCGAAATCTCGACAACGACGGGCTTGGTGAACTTCTTGTTTTCACCCATAAACGCCTCCGTCATATCTTTGGTTGTACCGAAAATAAAATTCAGCCCAGGCGCTTTCTCGATGATTCCCTCAAAAAATCCTAAAATTTGTTGTGCAATCACACCCTTGGTCATAACGCCCACAATCGTAATTGCTGCCAAAACCGCAATCGCATAAAGGATAAACGCGCCAAAAGACAGCTGATCGATGTATAAATAGGAGCCAACGCCTTTTAAAATCCACGAAAGTATACCGATGGTGATGGCTACAGGAAGGACCACCAACAAGCCACGTAAAAAATAGCTAATGAACAACTGCATGGGTGTTTTCATGCGGGGTTTGATTAAATGATCGTAGAGCTGGTTATAATCGCGCGACATATTGTTTTTATTTTTGATTATTTACGATAGTAACTGCATCAAATCCATCCCGATATCTGTTCGATGAAATTTGCCTTCGAAGTGAACTTCATCCGCCAATTTTCTTGATCGATCCAATGCCGAAGGAATATTCGCGCCCAATGAGGTCACAGCAATTACCCTTCCGCCGTTGGTTTGTATTTCCTCACCCACGAGTTTGGTTCCTGCTTGAAATAGCCATTGATCCTGGCCAAAATGACTTGGCAACGCAATCACCTTTCCCTTCTCGATATCACCGGGATAACCGCCCGAAACCAAAAAAATCGTCGCCGCCGTTCTATCATCCAATTCAATTTCGATTTGATTCAACTTTTCATCCGCCACCGCTTCCAACAAATCCAACATCGATGTCTTAAGTCGTGGGAAAATCGCCTCCGTCTCAGGATCGCCCATTCTCACATTGTATTCAATTACAAAAGGCTCTCCGCCCACATTCATAAGGCCTACAAACAAAAATCCCTTGTATGGATGTCCTTCCGCAACCAATCCATCGTAGGTTGGTTTTAGAATCCTATCGACAACCTTTTTCATAAAAGCCTCATCCGCAAACGGTACCGGAGAAATTGCACCCATCCCACCCGTATTTGGACCTTCGTCGTTGTCAAATATCCGCTTATAGTCCTTCGCCGATGCCAGCACTTTCCAATCCTTTCCATCGCTCACACCAAAAACACTCAATTCAATGCCTTTTAAAAACTCCTCAATTACAACCACTTCACCCGCCTTACCAAACTTGCTACCGTCTGTCATTTCTTTCAGGGTTAAACAAGCCTCTTCAAACGACGATGTAATAATTACGCCCTTTCCCGCTGCCAAACCATCCGCTTTTAAGACATACGGTGGCTCCAAGGTTTTCATAAATTCCGCCGCGGCCTCTAACTCTGTCAACTGAAACGACTGATACCTCGCCGTTGGGATATTATGTCGGCCCATAAAAGCCTTTGAAAAATCCTTTGACCCCTCCAATTGAGCACACCACGCGCTCGGACCTGCGACTTTGATTTTTACTCCATCGGCAGCAGCGTGGGTTTCGATATAATCTGTAATTCCAGCTACCAAGGGATCCTCATTGCCCGGAATTACTAGTTCGATCTGATTCTCTAAGCAAAACGAATACACTTGCGATACGTCCGTAGGATTCAATGCTACATTGGTTCCAAATTGAGCGGTGCCCGCATTTCCCGGTGCAATAAACAAACGATCCAGCTTATCACTTTCGCAGACTTTCATCGCAAAAGCATGCTCACGTCCACCCGATCCTAATAGTAAAACATTCACAAAACAAAGATACCCAATTCACAGAAATCAGACACCTTCACAGTCCACCAAAACACTGAGAATTACCCACAATTATCGCAATCGCAAAGCCGCCGCAACAGACACTGCCGCGGTTTCGGTTCTTAGAATTTGCTTGCCTAAATCCAAACTCTTCCAGCCCAAACGCTGAGCCATCTCCATCTCTTTGACAGAAAAATCTCCCTCAGGACCAATCATGATGGCACTTGGCAAACGCAACGACATCATATCAGACTTTTCGCCATCACCGCAATAGGCAATATATTTAGAATCCAAAGTGGCAAATAGTTCCACCGCTTCTTTGAATGTATGGACTTCGATTTTGGGCATCCAGGCACCATGACTTTGCTTCATCGCCGATAATGCAACCTTCTTCATTCGTTCAATATTTACCTTCCCCCGCTCCCCATGATCACTTTGAAACAGCGTAAGACTCGTTGCACCCAGCTCGGTAATTTTCTCACAGGCCCATTCCATTCTATCTCCCGCCTTCAATATGGCCATGAATAGGTGAAGTTCAGCCGGTCTTTCCACGGATATGGATTCTGTAATTCTGGCTTGAAATCCGGTCTTATTTGCACTATCAATGACACCCTGCATGTGCAATCCCTGGCCATTGGTGAAGTGAATTTCATCCCCCACCGAATATCTAAGTACCTGAATGGCATGCTTGGCTTCTACCTCGTCAAAAAACGCGACACCATTTTCTATTTTATTACAGTAAAAGGTGAAGTGACCTGGCATAATCAATTATTATAAAATCACTTGAATTAAATTTTATTCCAAGTGGTTCCGTCTTTACCGTCTTTAATTTCGAAACCTTTTTCCTTCAAAGCATCCCGAATTTGGTCGCTCAAGGCCCAGTTTTTGTCTGTTTTTGCTTTGCCTCTCAATTCCAACAAGATCGACATCGCATCGTCTAGTCCAGAATTGTCAGCCGCGTCTTCGGCTTTCATGCCCAAAACACCTTCACAATAATCATGGATGATAGATTTGATTGTCAGTTTGGTTGCCTCGGTAATACTATCCTTGCCGTCGTTAACCACATTGATTCTGCGAGCCAATTCAAATAAATGAGCAATTACTTGCGGAGTATTTAGGTCGTCGTTCAGACTTTCCTGCACCCCTAAAACAATATCATCTACGTTACAGGTAGCCTCTGCATTGACTGTTTGTAGGCTGTCCACCAACTTAAACGCCGTTTGCATTCTCTGCCAACCCTTTTGGGCCGCGAGCAAAGCATCGTTACTGAAATCCAATGTTCCACGGTAATGTGCTTGCAAAACAAAGAATCGCAACGTCATTGGACCATAAGCCTGGGCTAACAATGGATTTTCGCCTGAAAAAAGCTGCTCCACCATAATACCATTTCCCAAACTCTTGGCCATTTTCTGACCGTTGATGGTAATCATATTGTGGTGAATCCAATATTTGGCCGGACTATGATTGTGAGCTGCAGTACTCTGGGCTATTTCACATTCATGGTGAGGGAATAGCAAATCCATACCACCCCCGTGAATATCAAACTGTTCTCCCAAATATCTAGCACTCATCGCACTACACTCTATGTGCCAACCTGGAAAACCCTTGCCCCAAGGACTGCTCCACTGCATAATATGTTCGGCAGAAGCACGCTTCCACAAGGCAAAATCATTGGGATTGCGCTTTTCGTCTTGGCCTTCCAAGGAACGACTTTGATTGCCCGCGCCCGCCTGTAAATCTTCCAAAACCCGACCACTCAACACCCCATAATGCTGATGTGCATTGTAAGCCATGACATCAAAATATACCGACCCATTTGCCTCGTAAGCCAATCCTTTTCCGATGATGGTCTGTATCATTTCGATTTGTTCGATGATATGACCCGTTGCGCGAGGCTCAATGCTCGGCTTCATTACATTCATGCGATCCATCACCGAATTATAGGCATCGGTATAGGCTTGGGCGACTTCCATCGGCTCTAGTTGCTCCACCTTAGCCTGCTTGGCAAGTTTATCTTCGCCCTCATCCGCATCGCCAACCAAATGGCCTACATCGGTGATATTTCTTACAAATCGAACCTTGTAGCCTTGCAAAATCAAATATCGACGCAGTACATCGAACACAATCGGACCCCTAACATGACCCAAATGGGGCGGTCCATAAACCGTAGGTCCACAAACATATATACCCACATGTTTCGGTGAAATCGATTCAAATGTTTCGAGCTTTCTGCTTAGGGTGTTATATATCTGCATTGTATTCAATGTTAATGTTATTATACTTCTAATATGGCAATTTCTCTCCTATTAACGAGCTGAATACATGGACGAATAATAATCAGCATACGCCCCAGAAGTAACGCGATCCAGCCATTCATTATTTTCTAAATACCAATCGATGGTCTTGTCGAACCCTTGGTCAAAAGCCACACTAGGCGACCATCCCAATTCATTTTCCAACTTACTCGCATCAATTGCATAACGGAAATCGTGGCCCTTGCGATCAGTTACATAGGTAATCAACTTGGCTGATTCACCCGCTTCACGTCCCAATTTACGATCCATGATTTCGCAGAGTTTGTGAACCAAATCAATGTTCTTCCATTCGTTATTGCCACCAATGTTGTACGTCTCCCCATTTTTGCCGTTGAAATAAATGGTCTCAATTGCACGCGCATGATCTTCCACCCACAACCAATCGCGAATGTTTTCGCCCTTGCCATAAACAGGAAGCGGTTTGTTGTTCGTGATGTTATGAATCATCAACGGAATCAGTTTTTCGGGAAATTGATGACTGCCATAATTGTTAGAACAATTACTAATTACCATTGGCATCTTAAATGTCTCATGGTAGGCCCTAACAAAATGGTCTGAACTGGCTTTTGATGCGCTGTAAGGTGAGTTTGGATCGTAAGGAGTTTCCTCGGTAAATTTGCCATCATCTCCTAAGGTTCCATAGACTTCGTCCGTACTAACATGGTAGAATCTACCCGTTTCGGTATCGCCATGAGCCTTGTAAGCATTCAACAAAACAACCGTACCCACCACATTTGTCATTACAAAATCAATCGGATTGGTAATACTCCTATCAACATGACTTTCCGCCGCCAAATGGATTACGCCATGAATGCCGCGCGATGTAAACAATGACTCAACCGCCTCTTTATCAGTAATATCCATACGGACGAACTCATAGTTCGATGCGTTTTCGATATCCTTCAAATTCTCCAAATTCCCAGCGTAAGTAAGTACATCTAGGTTGATAATATGCAAATCAGGATGATTCTGGACAAAACGCCTAACGACATGGCTTCCAATAAAACCTGCTCCGCCTGTGATGATTATGTTCTTTTTGCTCATAAAGATTCAAAATTACTATGTTCGATGCGCTGTTTGAGAGAAAAATTTGTGTTACTCCGCATTAACTGATTTAATAACAACCCTAAGAGGGGCATACGAGGGCACACCAATTCTTCCGCGATTGCCATAACCATTGGAAGACGTTACCAAAAACTCACCTTCTTCGCCTTCACTTAAATAGAATGGCAAAATATTTATACACCTTACATCGTAAATAGCCAACGCAGATTCAAAAGGATCAACTCCCAACTTTTCCGCACGATATAGCCTGCCTTCCATGGATGAGTTCACAAGCAAAGTACCATCAATATTATATACTTCGCAATGAAACGTGACCGCCTTTGCCGCCTTCAAATAGGGAGCATTTTCTAACCTGCGATGCGCTGTATCGTAACTGCCATCTTTCTGTTTGATGCGATATTTAATCATTTTGGTAGAATCCAATAACCAACCACCCTCGGCCAGGCCTTTCACCTCATTCTTCGATGCGTAATCGTCAATCATTTTGTTTTCAGCCATAATGCGATTCAAGAATTTCTGATTGCGGTAGGCATCATAATCCTCGGCCGACAAAACGCGGTCCACTTGAATAATAAAACGAGCCTCTTTCCCCGATTCCAATAAACCAATCAAAGGCGATCCCCCGATTTTCAGTTTCAAACTATCCGTGCTGATTTTAACCTCCATTTTTGTCCCAGAACCCATCATCATCAAGGCTTCTAAGAGTTCATTTTTGGCAACCAAAGGAAATGGCAGCTCTTCTAACGTGTCAGATAAAAAACTATTTTCTAACGTGTCGCCCTTGGGTCCAATCAACATATGATTTAACAACATAAAGTGATGCGGTCCGTAGGGCTTCTTCAGCGCATCGCCTTCTAAAAACTTATAAACCAAACCTTTATCGCTGGTCTTGAAACCACCATTACAACCCACCGCCAGTAGCAATGGCAACAAAATCAATCCAATCCAAAACTGCTTTTTCATTTCGATGTTTTTCAATGATGCGTTAAATCGCTTGTAATTCTTTTTTATACAACTGAATGGAAGCCTTGAACTTAGCAACCGTTTCCTCCAATGTCTCCGTACTCTGTCCGCCCGCAGCATTCCTATGTCCACCCCCCTCAAAATATTTACCCGCAAACTCATTGGCTGGGAAAGTCCCCTTGCTACGGAAACTCATTTTAACCCTTTCCGTTCTATCGATGATCAAAACACTCAAAACGATATCTTTCAGCCCCAACCCAAAATTCACCAAGCCTTCTGTATCGCCCGTCTGAACATGAAACTGACGCAATTCATCTCTGTCCAAATAAATCAAAGCCGTTCTGCATTCGGGAATAATTTCTAGCTTCTTGTAAAGACAGTATCCCCATAATTTGGTGCGATCCAACGTAAATACATCGTAAATATTGGCATGTATTTCCAAGTGGTCGGCGCCAAACTCCATCAAATCCGCCGCCAATCTCAAAGTGAAAGGCTTGGTATTGTTGTGCTGAAAATTGCCTGTATCCGTCATCAAACCCGTATACAAACACGTCGCGATGTCTTTACTAATGAAACCTTGACCAAACGCCTCCTTAATCCACAAGTAAACCAACTCACAAGTACTAGATGCTTCATGATTCCAATAGGTGAATTCAGAAAAACTGTCAGGTTCTAAGTGATGGTCTATCATTACTTTTGATGCCTTTGCTTCGCGTACTAGTTCACCCAATTGGTTGATCCTCGACAAACGATTGAAATCCAGACAAAAAACCAAATCTGCCGACGCTACTTTTTCTGCCACCAACGTAGGATTTACCTCAAAATCTATCACCGCTGCGTTACCCGGCAACCAAAATAAATTTTCGGCATAATCAGTTGGCGTGCAAACCACAACGTCATCAATAAATTCTTGCAGAAATGCACAAAGTCCCAAGGTAGAACCCATCGCATCGCCATCGGGTTTATGGTGTGTTGTAATGACAACAGAATGGTATTTTCTGTCCTTGATATTTTGAACTAAGTCGGAAGTATTGTTGATTAACATGGAATAGTACAAAAATACGCCAAACAGAAGGTATTTTTGCCAATCGATGGGTTCTGAACAATACCAATTAATTACACTGCCAAATGGCTTGCGCGTGGTACACCAACGCGTGAAAGGCACTCAGTTGGTTCATGCAGGATTTACCATTCAAGCGGGAAGTAAAAATGATGGCCAGAATCCCGGCCTAGCCCACTGCCTAGAACACATGCTCTTTAAGGGCACCACCCACCGAAAGACCATCCACGTGCTCAATCACTTAGAAGTGGTTGGCGGTGAGCTAAACGCATACACAACCAAGGAGTTAACCACCATTTACGGGACCACACAGTCCAAACATCTATCCCGCCTCACCGATATTCTATGCGATGTCGTTTTCCGATCCACCTTTCCCGAAGCGGAATTAGAAAAAGAGAAAAAGGTGATCGTAGATGAAATCAATATGTACCTTGATACACCCGAGGAAAATATTTTTGATGAATTTCAAGAGCGCATTTTTGATGGACACCCCTTGGCCCACAACATTTTAGGGACAGAGGAATCGGTAAATAAAATCACACAATCAGACCTTAAGCACTTCGTTAGCACACATTATCGCTTCGAAAACATGGTTTTTGCCGTGGTTGGAAACGTATCCATTGAAAGAGTACTTTTAGCCCTACAACGATTCCTTCCACAAGCACAAGAACTAAACTCTCCAGGTGTGATTCTTGCCAATAGCACTTTTGAGCCGCTTAAAACTTTTCATGAGGTCAAAAAGACCGACTTCAACCAAGCGTATGCGATTTTAGGGGGATTGGCTTACGAAATCGACCATCCAAATCGCTGGAAATTGTTGCTGGTAAATAACTTTTTCGGTGGCCCTGTCTTAAACAGCCGATTAAACCTTGCCATCCGCGAAAAATATGGCTACACCTATAATGTAGAAAGCGGATACAGCGCCTTTGCCGAAACTGGATTGTTCCACTGTTTTGTAGGCAGCGAACCCAAATACATTGAGCGATCCGTAGAATTGATTTTTAAGGAGTTGAAAAAACTGCGTACCCAATCGCTTGGCACCTTACAGCTGTCTCGAGCAAAAAATCAATACGCCGGTCAGTTAATACTTTCCAATGAAAATCGCAGTGGCTTGATGATGCACCTAGGCCAGAGTGTCCTTAGAAAAGGCAAAGCCAATTCCATCGAACACGCTATCGAATCGATTAAAAAAGTGACCGTCTCCGATGTACTTGAAGTGGCCAACGAACTCATGGCTGAAGAAAATTTTAGTCGTTTGTATTACGTTCCACAGGACTAAATCGCTCGCACTCTTCGCGCCACATTTGATACCCTTTTACAGCAATTGGGATATAGATCAAGTACAAAATAGAGGTAATATAGTTATGGTTGAGCCAATAAACAGGGACATAAATTAGGTCGACAACAATCCATAAAATCCAGTTTTGAATCCATTTCTTTGCTTGCATATACAGGGCCGACAAGCTTAAAAATAGGAGCATCGCATCCAAATATACAAACCTCGGCGCCGCGATGTTGGGCAGAGAAGAATAGACTCCAATAGGGCTAATTCCCATGAAAATATCACCCGATAAAAGGGAGGAAACAAAATTTGCAAAAAATCCCGAACTGACGATGTAAACCCAAATGGGATAAATACATAGGGCGATTAGCATCACACGTAAAATAGATTTTCTAGGCCCTACACTGGGCTTCAACGTTTTTCCGATGATAGAATTTTTTCGCCACTGCATCCAGCCGTAACATTGAAAACCCACAAACAACACATTCAGAATTGCATCAGAATAAAGACCGCTGACTAGAAAAACCCAAGCGTAAATTAGCGAACCAGCCATCGCAACAGGCCAATTCCAAATGCTATTCTTGGCGGCTAAAATCACGCACCAGAACGACAACATCGCAGCGATCCATTCTGTGGTATGCATTTGTTGAATTCCACTCCACAACACATCGCCAAAACCCCCGTTTGCGGAAATCGCCAAAACCATTGGTAATGGAAATGCAGATAACATGGGGTAAATCAACATCCGTCGTGATTTTTTAATTTGATCGATTCAAAAGTACGATAGTAAAATCCGATTCAATAATGCGGTTGAAAAGCAAACGCGATTCAACTAACTTTGTTTTCATAAACAACTAAAAATAAGCCCATGTTCGAATTACCTGCTTTGCCCTACGCTCACAATGCTTTGGAGCCACACATTGACGAAAAAACCATGGAAATCCACCATGGTAAACACCATCAAGCCTATGTAAACAACCTTAACAACGCCGTAAAAGGCAATGCTGCTGAAGGTGTTTCTTTGACTGATTTGGTTCACAATATCTCTAAATATAGCCCTGCCATTCGCAACAACGGCGGCGGACATTGGAATCACAGTTTCTTCTGGGGAATTATGGGACCCAATGGCGGAGGTCAGCCTACAGGTGCTTTGATGGACGCCATCGTAGCTAGCTTTGGTTCTTTTGATGCAATGAAAGAACAATTCAATAGCGCCGGAACAACCCGTTTTGGTAGCGGTTGGGCTTGGTTGATTGTTCACGATCACAAATTGGCCATTACATCTACTCCAAACCAGGACAATCCATTGATGGACATTGCCGAAGTGAAAGGCACGCCTATTTTGGGATTGGATGTTTGGGAACACGCTTACTATTTGCATTATCAAAACCGCAGACCCGATTATATCGGTGCGTTTTGGAATGTAATCAATTGGTCGGCCGTTAACGCCCACTTTGAGGCAGCTACCAAGTAATTTCAATAACCAATTAAATAAAAAGGGCCCCCGAGCAAATGCTCGGGGGCCCTTTTGTTATTACTAATAAAATTATTTCTTCGCAGCATCTGCAGCAGCCTGCATCAATGCACGAGTTGTCTTAATTGATAAGATTGCGTTCGCTGGAGAATCCAACAACTCAAATCCAGAAACTACAACGTTACTCACCTTGGCAGACTGTCCGATTTCCAAAGTATCAATGTTTACATCAATGAAATCTGGCAAATCTTGAATCAAACCACGCACACGCAAACGGTTCAACTTCTTTACCAACTTACCACCGGCACGAACACCAGGTGCGTTACCTACCACGCGTACTGGAATTTCCATTACAACAGGCTTGGTATCATCAACAGCAACAAAATCACAGTGAATGATCATGTCAGACACAGGGTGAAATTGAATATCTTGCAAAATGGCATCGTAATTTTTGCCACCCAACTCAATTTTTACTTTGTATACGTTTGGTGTGTATACCAAATTTTTGAAATCGGCATGGTAAACAGCAAAATTCATATTGCCATCTGCCAAACCATACATGTTACAAGGTACCTTGCCTTCGGCACGCAATACTTTCGCTGTGCGAGTACCTACTTCGTCGCGCAATTCGCCTTTTAGAAAAATGGTTTTCATATTATACTATTCTTAATTTTTTACTTATTTTAATTCAATCTTAGTTTGATGCGCAAACACCTGCTTGAACAATGAACTGATACTTCCGTGCTCATGCACATTGCGTATCGCCCTAGCAAACAAAGGAGCCACAGAAACCACCTTGATCTTATCCGAATGATGCTTCAACGGAATCGTATCCGTAACCACCAACTCCGTTAGTACTGAATTCTCGATGTTCTCGTAAGCCTTTCCACTCAATACAGGGTGACAGCATAGTGCACGCACCGATTTTGCACCTTTGTCCATCAACATAGAAGACGACTTACATAAAGTTCCTCCCGTATCAATGATATCATCAATCAACACAACATCTTTTCCTTCCACATCCCCAATCACCGTCATGTTTGCAATTTCATTGGCTTTACGACGTTCTTTGTCGCAAATCACCATATTCAAATTCAAAATCTTAGCAACCTCCCTGATTCTGTTTGATGCGCCCACGTCGGGAGCCGCAATCACGATGTTTTCATCAGCTAAGGTCTTAATATAAGGCGCGAAAATGATCGAACTCTCCAAGTGATCCACCGGAACATTAAAAAATCCCTGGATCTGAGGGGCATGCAATTCCATCGTCATCACACGATTTGCACCCGCTGTTTGCAATAAATCCGCAACCAACTTAGAAGCAATAGATACCCTTGGCTTATCCTTACGATCCTGACGGGCAAAACCATAGTAAGGAATAACTACTGTGATGTAATTGGCACTTGCGCGTTTGGCAGCATCAATCGACATCAACAATTCCATCAAATTGTCTGAGTTTGGATAAGTGCTCTGCACTAGGAACACATCGCAACCACGAACACTTTCATTAAATATGGGTTGAAATTCCCCATCGCTAAAACGCGAAACGGTCATGTCGCCAGGTGTAGTTCCATAGAACTCACAAATGTCCTGTGTGAGGGCGGCAGATGCACTGCCTGCGAAAATCTTTACGGGGTGTATTAGTGATGTCATAACTTTCGATTTTACTGTCTCTCTGGCTGCGATTATACGCACCGGATATCATCAAACCTACAATTTGTTGCCCTACTAGGACTCGAACCTAGACATACGGTACCAAAAACCGCTGTCCTGCCAATTAGACGATAGGGCAATTTTTTTGGACTGCAAATATAAAACAAATATTTGTCCTATCACAGCCCCTAGAAAAATTATTGGACCAAAAGTACTTCGGTTTGTCTTTTTTCTCCTTGCGACAACTGGACATAATAATTGCCTTTACGCAATCCGCTTACCGCAAAGTTCACCGTATAAGTGCCATGTGCATGCCATCCTTCTTTCAAAATAGCCACTTGCTGACCCATCGCATCAAATACTGTTACTTTAACATTACCCGACTCTGTAAAATATTCAATATCTGTATTTTCCGTCGCCGGATTTGGATAAATTTTATTCAGAGAAATCCTGCTCACGAGGTCCACGTAGTCCTCTACCGTAGCACTGTTGGTTTTGAAAATCGGCAAAGTATTAAACGATTTATTACCCATGGCCGACTTCACATCAGCGTCGCTCAACTCAAACCAATCTTTCAAAACAGAGGCATAAATCTGTCTAAAATCATATTGCATCGGTACATTGTCGTTCACGGTAGCCGTCGCCGGAATGGTAGGATTGGCACCAATAACACCTCCTTGAACGGCATTACCAAACACAAACATCGGTGCTGCAGCGCCGTGATCTGTTCCATCACTGGCATTGCTGATAACACGCCTTCCGAACTCACTATATGTCATCCCAACAACCCGATTGTCCAATCCTAGTAACTTCAAATCATCCTGAAACGCGGCAATCGCATCACCCAATTGTTGCATTAAGTTGGCATGCATTCCCGTTGTGTGATCTGTTGTGTCCACCTGTTGGCTGTGCGTATCAAACCCACCCAAAGTAACCATATAAACTGGCGTTTTTAGTCCGCCACTAATTAGCTTAGCAACAATTTTCAATTGATCGGCAAGCGGTTGTCTTCCCGCCGTGGCCGGATATTTGGTCGATTTATTTGTACCCTTTGCCGCCGCATTTTTTACAATCGTTGCATATTGATTGCTCTGTTGTGCCATCAAACGCAAAAACGCCAATTCATGACCTGCCGGAGTGTCCGGAGTTTTATCAGTTGTGCCATTGGCCAAATTGTAAAAAGAATTGGGGTCCGTAATGGCCATGCCCATACTCACCGAAGGTCCCATGAATCCAAGGGATACCATTTGACCAATTTGAATCGCTAAGGGGTCAGGCATTGCCGTGGTAGGATATCCTGTTGGGTAGCCCGCAAAACGACTATCTAAATATCTGCCTATCCACCCCGTTGTCCAACTTTCATTGCTGTCAGAACCACTATTCCAGATGTCGGTTGCGCGAAAATGCGAATAACTCGGATTGGGATAACCCACTGCCTGAATCGCGCTCAACAAGCCATTGTTGTATAGACTTTGAAGCCCTGTAAGTTTACTGTGTAGCCCCACGCCTGACTTACCATTCAACGAAAGCACTTTGGTATCGGGCAACAAGATACTACTTCTCGCCTTGCTCAAATTGCTGTATTGATCCACCGGAATCAGAGTATTTAACCCGTCGTTTCCGCCTGATAAGTTAATGATTACAAGAACTTTTCCATCCGCGCTTCTTCTACCCAAGGCATTAAACAAAGGATTATCCTCGTAGGCCTTCACGCCCATGCCGTTCAATGTGATCGGCAATATTGTACCCGCCGCTGCGGTTGCTTTTACAAATGATCTGCGTTTCATGGCTTATGATAATTGGTATTCTGAAAGGTTCATAATGGCTTTGTATAAGTAACGAAGCTTAGATGTTGCGGTAGGTAATGCGGTTTTATGATTTGGGTCCGATGCGTCTGTGGCAGCGCGATATTCATCGTTCCAATTGTAATCAGGAATGCCTCCTGGAAGTAAAATTTCCTTTAATCCACTGACTTGAGCCGCACTCAATCCCATTGGCAACAAGAAATTGGTTGCATCAGAAATCAATGTATCCGGCGTTCCTGGGTCCGATAACTGTTTGGTAAGAATCCACGGATTCACCAAAAGGGTATATGTACCCAATTTATGACCCACCAACAACAAGTAATCCGTAAACTGGTTCCGCTTCGGCAATGTGTCGCTGTTAATCCAACTGCGATGGAACATCGGTTTTTGATACCAAGCAGGCCACCCCGCAACATTTGGTGGATCTCCCAAATTCAACTGTGTAAGTTCTCCAAAGGCGCTGCCCAATTCCCACATCTTGTACAATAAAAAATAGTCAGTTGATGCAGGGAATGGCAATTCCATCTCTCTACAAAAACCTGCTTGTTGGGTAATCGGATCTTTGATTACACATCCGCGGTTCCACGTATCGTAAAAATGTTCGCTCGACAATAATGTCTTTAAAACCGTTTTGACATCGTACCCACTGTCCCTGAAAACCTTTGCCAAAGGCACAATCACATTGGTCTCAACGGTATCATCGATTTCATAATAAACGAAGAACTCATATAGTTTCCGACATAAATACAGAGCCACTTCATCCACCTTGAACATCATGGTAAGCATATCATCTAGCTCGGTATTTCCTGCATTGATTCCAGACTGTCCCTTGATTACCGTGTTTCCATAAAAAGCACTAAACTTCTTATCTGTTGTGTCGTGGTTGGTATTTAAAAAGGTAGTAGTAAATGGATTGGTTAACGGATTGATGTTCCAACCCGTAAGCACTCTTGCCGCCGCTTTCACATCGTCCTCGGTGTACTTGCTATTGGGGCCTTTGCCCATGGTGAACAGCTCTTGTAACTCACGCCCGTAATTTTCATCGGGAGCCCTTTTTGTGTTCAGTCTGCCATTCAAATAAAATAGCATCGCAGGATCAATTGTAATCGCCCGAGTTAAATCCTTCATATTCCCCAAAGCATGTGTATACAACACTTTGGTATATGTGTAGCAGGCGCGCGAATCTGGGATTTCTAAAAATTGTAACGCAAAGTGATTGTGCCAAAACAAAACCATCTTGGCTTGAATGTCAGGCGTTTGATTTGCCATTAAGCCCCAAATCCAATTTTTAACACTGCCTTTGCGATAAAATTCTACGGCGGGGTCTAATGGCGCATTCACCCATGTGGATCCATAAGCGACGTTGGGATCCGTTACCAAATTGCCGTAATTGTTGATTGGAGGATTTGGCAATGATGCAGGGACGGTTAAAATCGCATCAACCGCCTGCTGTAAAGTCTTTCCACGAAGTTTTTTGAATTCACCATATTTCACGCCAAACATGCTGCGGCGCATCAAATGCAGTAATTCCGCATCGCCAAAAGTGCCAGCATAGGCTTTGATTCCAGTGTTGGTCCTTCGAGTTAATCCCGAACCCGCCGATTTAAATTGCGTGTTGTCTGCAGAACCACTGCCTAACCCCGGCTTTTCCTCTTCCGTAGAAGTCAAAAAATTGGGCTTTAACGACTCAAAAAACTGTTTACGATCCATAATTAGTGTCCTAAATTAGTGCTTAAACCGAACAATATACCTTTTCGTTTACTCAAATGGCAATAAATGACCAAATTAATACCAAAACTTAAAATTGCAGTCGCACTTGACCGTGATGAAATGCCAATAATTTCCCATGCTCATCGGCAATCACAATTCTTCCTTCTTGATCAACATCCATCAACAAACCTTGAACCTGTTCCCCGACACTAAATATCCTGTCAGTAATCGCAGTTCCATCTCCAACTCCAGTTAATGGGGATGTCTCAGAAGCAGCACGACACACATCGGATTGAATTTCCAGAATCACTTGCTCACCGATCTTCCAAAGCGATTTGCTATAGTCAGCCTGCAAATCCTTCCTATTTTTCCAAATATCGTCCAAAGAAAAAAGTATTGCATCCATCACTTCATCGCGATCAAATTCATCGCCTTGAATCCTAGCCAAGGAAGTTGCTTTGGGTTGATTTCGCCAATCCAACTGATTTACATTGATGCCAACGCCAAGAAGTAAGAATTTTTGTTGGTTGACTTGGGTAATTTCCATCAACAGTCCACCGAGTTTTTTTGATTCAGTGACGATATCATTGGGCCATTTGAGAAACAACTTTTCGCGGATTACATTCTGAAGCGGCCTCAAAACACTGATACTTAGGGCCTTATTTAAAAGAACCGAATCGATATTATGGGTTGATAAAATAGGAAAGGCCAATGTCATTGCGATGTTTTTATCCGTTTCGCCATTCCAAACATTACCTCGCTGACCCTTACCATTTTGCTGATCATCGGTATACAGCGCCAAAGGCAAAGAACGATTCGCCAATCCCATCGCACCTTGCTCAATCAATGTAATTATCGCAGTTTGCGTAGAATCACAGCTTGAAATGTAAAAAAGATGAATGTCCGCAACGGGCCGAATGAACTGAAAGTCTAACAAAATGGCGTTCTTTGTAGCAAAGTAAGCGATTAGATGGCAAAAAAGATTCAAACATCAGAAGTAGAAGCGTTAGTGGCCGTGATGGTTCATGGAATGCAAGAGAAAAAAGCGTTCAAAATCGTTTCTCTAGATTTAAGAAAAACCTCAAGCGCATTTGCCGATTTCTTTGTGATTTGTCATGGTGGTTCAGCCCGACAAGTAGATGCGATTGCAGATAGCGTAGAAGATGAAGTTAGAAAAGCATTGAGAGAGAAACCCGCCCACCGCGAAGGAAACGACGAGTCAGAATGGGTACTCCTAGATTATATCAATGTTGTCGTTCATATTTTTTCAGAAGAAAAGAGAAGTTTCTATCAACTGGAAGAATTATGGGGCGATGGAATAATTACTAAGCACGAATCAGCATAATTTTTTTGGGAACTGCATTGTTTTACAAATTTCTTTGTATCTTTGCAGCCCCTTAGATGGCCCGTTCGTCTATCGGTTAGGACGCCAGGTTTTCATCCTGGAAAGAGGGGTTCGACTCCCCTACGGGCTACGAAAATAAATCGCGGGATGGAGC
>JBEGUW010000014.1:0-16319 GCA_041178665.1 Bacteroidota bacterium | reverse complement strand
ATCAAATCTATTCAAGCAAGTGCTTTTCGCCTTTGGCATCTTGAGTATTTCCAGATTGGTTTGGTTTGTGGCGAATGTTTTTTGGCTACCTCCGATTGGCATCGACGAGTATGTCTATGCGCATTTGGTGGGCATTTACTTCGACATTCCAGTGGTAGCATTGATTTATCTACCCGTTTGGATGTGGGTGGTTTTTGGTGATTTGTGGCGGGAAAGATTCCCCAATATCAATCGGATTTTATTTGTCATTTCTTCGATGGTGGTGTTGATTTTCAATGGCATCGACACTGGCTATTCACAGGTCACAGCAAAACGCAGTGGATTTGAATTGTTTGATACTTTGGGTGACGATGCCAATCGTTTTGCGCCTTATTTGACCGACAATTGGTATATCATTTTGGGATTGGCAGCGATAGGCTATTTGATTTTCAGGTGGGTTCCGGTTCGCGGCCAATATCCGGATCTTTCATTCAGGAAGAGGCCGCTGCGCGGCCTGGTTGCCACGGCCGCCTTCGGCGGCCTTTGGCTCCTCTCATTCCGCGGTGGGTTCCAACTCCGCCCCTTGAGAGCCATCGACGCATCAAATTTCGTACAACCCGAAATCGCACCGCTTGTCACCTCCACCCCACTGCAAATCATCAGCACCTGGCAACGCAATGGTCTACCAGATTTTGAATTTAAAATCCAATTCCCTACGAATTCAACAATTACTTCGGATCCAAAAAATTCCCGAGCCCATCAGTGGCTGTTTGATAGCTCAACCACCCTGCCCCCATTCCCCATGTCGCGAACCCTCGGCGGCGGTTGGGTACAACCCAATATCGTTTTCATTGTCGTTGAAAGCCTTGCCCGCGACTACACGGGTTTTGGAAATGGAAAGCCCTTTACCCCCTTCCTCGACAAAATAGCGGCAGACCCACAAACGATTCAATTCCCTTACTGCTTTGCCAACGGAACCAAAAGCATCGAAATGGTACCCAGCATCTTCTGTGGTATGCCAAGCCTGATGAGTGAATTTTATGTCACTTCGGCCTACGCCAACAACAAAGTCAACAACGCATACCAACTAGCCAAAGGATACAAAACCGCCTTCTTTCATGGCTCCAATAACGGAACAATGGGATTCCAATCCTTTCTTAAACAAACGGGTTTACAACAATATCACGGAATCGACCAATACCCATCAGACCTATACAACCGAGACTTTGATGGAAACTGGGGCATTTTTGATGAACCCTATCTTCAACATTTTTCAAATTGCTTAGACACCCTTAACAACCCTAACATTCCGTTTTTTGCCTCCGTATTCACACTGTCGTCCCACCACCCTTATACCATTCCGGCACCCTACTTAAACAAATTGCCCGGATCGCCTGGAACAGTGCAGCATACCATTGCCTATGCCGACATCGCATTGCAGAAATTTTTCCAAACCGCATCCACCAAACCCTGGTTCAAAAACACAGTTTTTGTCATTACCGGCGACCATACAAGTCATTCCGACAAAGAGTACTTCTACAGTCAAAGCGGTCATTACGAAGTTCCATTTCTTATTTACGCTCCCGGAATCGACATCAAGCACATCAACGAAAAACTCAGTGGCCGCGAAGCCATAATAAACGACGCTACCCAAAAAACCCTGTCCCAATGCGATATCATCCCTACGCTGTGGAATCTCCTAGGCGCAAATAATCCGCGATTGGGTTTCGGTAGAAGCGCTTTTGACCCGAGTTACAAGGGGTATTCAACCCACATCGACAAAGACTTGTATTATATCATCCAATATCCTTTCGTGCTTGCATTAAACCAACAAGGGGATGTCGTGGATTACCATAAACAACTACGAAACAACAACAAAGCGCAAAAGCTGCCGCTAAAAGGCACTCAGTTTGAATGGCTCAGAGCTACACTGCAATGCCAAATGAGTGAGTACAGCCAACGCATCAAACAGAATCACTGGGAGTAAGTCAATTACACCCTAAACCCGATTCCGCCGGATGCCATGTTCGGTTTAACCACCGTACTAAACTCTTCCACATCCTCAAAAGTGAGAGTCTCAATCGCCTTCTTGGTATATTTCGACTTAGACAAATCACTCAATCGCAAATGCTGATTCCGAATTGCCTCCTCAATCACCTTGCGAACCGCCCTACCATTTCCAAAATACTTATCGCGCGTCTTATACATGAAGTCGATGTATTTCATCAAATGATCCGAAGCCTTTGGTTCCGGAATGATGTTGTGATCCCTTAATTGATTCAAAGCAATGGTATACAAATCATCCGCGCTGTAATCTTTAAAATGGAATACGCGGTCAAAACGAGACTTCAAGCCAGGATTTGATTCCATGAATTTCTCCATATTTTGGGTATACCCCGCCGCAATCACAATAAACTCACCACGCTTATCCTCCATCCGCTTCAATAACGTCTCAATGGCTTCCCTACCGAAATCGTTGCTGCCGCCATCGCTCAAACTATACGCCTCATCGATAAATAGCACACCACCCATCGCCTTATTGATCAATTCCGATGTCTTAATCGCCGTTTGGCCAACGTATCCGCCAACCAATCCCTGCCTATCGCACTCAACCAAATGACCTCTTTCCAAAATCCCTAGAGCCTTATACACTTGAGCCAAAATCCTCGCCACGGTGGTTTTACCCGTACCTGGATTTCCACTAAACACGCTATGTAAGGAGAACGATTTCCGCACATCCTTGCCCAAACTCTTGTAGAAACGAACCAGCTTAACGATTTCTTCGATGTCGTGCTTCACCTGATCCAAACCAATCATTCCGCGCAATTTCAGCATCGCCTCGCGCAACAAATCCTCATCAATCGGAATTTCTGGCAGTATGCCCTCATGCAAAGCAAAGATTTTCTTCAGATCCACGTCGGTAATGGTCGATAAGGCCGCTGCGTCCAAATTCTCAGGATGATCTGTTTTCATGATACGCAAACCCAAATTCATCTTGGCCTCATCCACCATTGAATTCACCAATCGGGCATTGCCAAAGAACTTATCACGATCCCTAAATTTATCCGTCAAATACTTAGTAAACAAAACTTTAGACTCGCTATTGAAATTCACTAAACGCTTAGTTGCAGCAAACTCCGCAATTTTCACCAATTCCTGGGGTGTGTAATCCGGGAAATCGTATTGCATCACAAATCGAGATTTTAGCCCTGGATTCGACTCCAAAAAAGAATCCATCTCCTCGGGATAACCCGCCACGATAATAGCTATGTCAGTTGCATCGGACAGTTCCTTCAGCAATATTTCAATGGCTTCTTTGCCAAAATCTTTGTTGTCCTCGTCCTTGCGCGCCAAAGCATATGCCTCATCGATAAACAAGATTCCGTCCTTCGCCTTCTTAATCGCTTCCTTGGTTTTGGGTGCAGTCTGACCGATATATTCCGCTACCAAATCACTGCGATCCACTTCCACCACATGGCCCTTCTTCAACAGCCCCATCTCCTTGTAAATCTTACCTAATAAGCGAGCGACCGTAGTTTTTCCCGTACCAGGATTGCCCTTAAACACCGCATGCAAATTGATTTTATCCGTTTCATCAAATCCCTTTACACGTCGCAATGCCACAAACCGCAGATAATCAGAATACTCACGAATTTTCATTTTTATAGGATCCAAACCCGTAAGCTCATCCAATTCATGCATCACCGAATCAATGCCCAACGGGGTTGAAATGGTTGCCACTTCTACCTCCGTCGCCGCTTCGCCTCCCGAGATTAGTTCTTCAAAATCGTCCAAATGAACATACTCAATCTGTGTTAATGGAACAAAATCCTCCTCATGCGCAGCCACATAATCATCGCCAATTTCATAAGGCACCTGAGCCAACATATGATCCATGAAAATCACTTCGGCAAAGTAATCGCCGCGACTCCAGGTCCCAATCACATCGCTACCCCATCCAATGGTGACGGTAAAAATATCGTCCTCCGGTTTCACAATAAAAATCTTGGAAACCGTTCCTTTCAAATATCCACTCGACGTACGAAAGTTAAATAACAACTCAATTGAGAGGTCTTTTGCCTTGCGCGTTAAATTGCTCAAATTCAGCTCGATCCAAACATAACGCGTGCTCATTGCGTTAAAAACCGTGTAATATTTGCGGTCGGTCAACGCAGTATCCACTGAGTTAGATTCGTATAACTTTACCGTATCAATTTTAAAATACGGATTGGTGGCGTTGCGCATCATCCCAACATTCTGAATGATAAAGGTCTTCGACGATAAAATTTCATCGTTTACATAAGCCTCCCAGCGATAAACTCCCTCTTTCCAATAAACACCCGGCGTTTTCACTCCCCAACCCTCGCGAACGTAAACCACAGATTCGTCAGGATTCACCGTACGATCACAGTTCAAAAAGCAGATTTCATTGTTCTTTTCGTCGATGCAACGCATCCGCAAACTCAACGACCACGCCTCTTCATCAAACCGTTTGTTGTACAACGACACTTCGCAATAGACGTAAGCGACCTCCATTTCTTCAAAAACGGTTCGATATTTTTTGGTATTATTTGCCAACCACTCGATGCTCGAGTAAGTCTTAATGTCGCGAAATTTAAACTGGGTAGTATTCATAATCGTTTGATATAAAATTAGATGACAAACAAATTCGCTTGAGCGTTGCTCACAATCAGCAAAACGAGGCCTCCAACGAATTTGGTTTGATGCAATATCAGTAGAAAGAATGAATTAATTTTTTCTTTCCGATGAAATTTATCATAAATATGACGTGGAATGCAAATATTCCCAAGATGAATAAATTCCCAAATATTTGTTGTATTTTTGCACCTCCGATACGGAAAGACCTCGTAGCTCAGCTGGATAGAGCAACTGCCTTCTAAGCAGTAGGTCACAGGTTCGAATCCTGTCGGGGTCGCCCAGTATTGAGAAATCTCGGGGAGTAGCGCAGGCCGGTAGCGCACCTGGTTTGGGACCAGGGGGTCGCAGGTTCGAATCCTGTCTCCCCGACCACTTTCTAAAAAAGCCCCCTCGTTTAAAACGAGGGGGCTTTTTTATGCCTCGAATTGATTTTTTTTATATGTTTGCGTTATGAAATTATATAGAATGCTATTTGCTGGTCTTGCTGTTGTCATGTTTGCGAATTGTGAAGAACCAATCACGAAGAAGGAATGTGGAATCATAGTCTTTAAAGGCGCCGATGGTCATGGCTTGGCTTCAGCCCCAACTGATTTGCCATTCTCAGACTGGAACGTTGCTAAACAAGCTTGTGAGGATTTGGTATTAGACGGATGTACCGATTGGCGTTTACCAACAATAGATGAGTTAAATCAATTGTATTTGAATAAAGATAAAATTGGCGGCTTTGGTAAATTTGACAGTTATTGGAGTTCCACTGAAGTTGGTGGTAATAGTGCCTTTACGGTTGAATTTGACAATGGCGTGAATGCGGCAGCACCCACGAATACCAAATCTTCTGTTAGAGCTGTTCGGGCTTTTTAACTTCGTATCTCACAACTGTCAAAATTTTTGTAACCCTATTTGTTAAAATAGGGTCCTTACCTTGACTTCCGATTCGGTTGTTTCAAGATGCAATCGAAAAAAAATAGTGGTCCATTCCAACCGAAACTAATCATATTGACCCCTAAAACTCAAAACATTTTAATCAATATGGCCAAACGACCTTGAATTCTATGTTGTAGAAACGCTGATTATGTTTTAAACCATTATAGCCTTCGCCATTTTTTAAATACGAAACAAATTTTCCATTTTCACGTTTCAACTCATACGTACCTTTCGCAATGTTAATTGTTGGTGAAGAAGACAGAATACCCCATCTAAATGACGTTACAATAAATCCAGGGTCACCAAAACCAGTTGAATCAATCTTATACGAACCTACTTTAATCTCATTTTTTTGATGCGCTATCCATATGATGGTATCTGAAAAACCTGTTCCAGCCCACGTCAATTGAGAATCGCCACCTGTCCAAGAAACATATAAGGAACGTGGTTGTGCACAAACAAATTTCACACCATTAACTAGAACATAAGGTTTCACAGAAGCGGAGTTGTCCACTGGTGGAGTTACAGGGTCTTTTTCACAAGACTGAAGAATGAAGAGTCCGCAAATCGCGACAATAAGGGATAGTCTAAAAATTGTACTTTTTTTCATGCTTTATTATTTTGTTTCTTTATTCTTTAATAATACGAATTACTGCATTTTTATTGCCTGATTTAAATTCAACGATATACATACCACTTGGCTCATGGATATTAATCTCCAGAACCTGCGAATTGAATAGTTTTTCAGATTGAATTACTTTTCCGTAAATATCCGAGATCGACATCTCAGTGTTTCCCCAGTCATCCCCTAAGTCAATGGTAAAATTACCATTTCCTGGATTAGGAAATACTCTCAAATTCCTCGCAAATTCCTTCTCTTCGAAGCCAGTGGATGTGGCATTTTTATATATGTAAATTGAACCTGCATCACGAATGGTTACTCCACCTTTTTCATCCTCGTCTTCATTCCACGCTCCAACCATTGCATAATTCCCGTAAATGGCAACGGATTTTCCAAATCGATCATCTGTATTTCTGTCGGATGCAACAACTTTACTGACTTGTTTCCAACTTCCTGCATTATTTTTAAAAATGTATGCCGACCCCGATGATGTGAGAGTATTCCCTCCTGCGGCGTCCTGCGATTCAAAAAATGCACCTACAATTGCATAATCGCCAGAAATTGCAACGGCTTCTCCAAACCGATCCACATAGGACCGGTCAGAGGCAACAATCTTGTCTAATTGCACCCAATTGCCTGCATTGTTTTTGAAAATGTAAGCAGATCCAGAACCATTAAAAGTGTTTTTTCCGGCTGCATCTTCATCATCTGCATAAGCTCCAATGATCATATAGTTCCCGGAAATTGCAACAGAACTACCGAATAAATCTTCGGCCGCGCGATCGGAGGCTACGATTTTTTTCACCTGAGACCAGTTGCCTGAGTTATTTTTGAATACATATGCCGAACCAGAGTACCACATTTTGTTTCCGCCTGCTTCATCTTCAGATTCGAACAGAGCGCCAACCACCAAATAATCACCCGATATAGACACAGCAAAACCAAATTTATCCTCCGCACCTCTGTCACTCGCCACTATTTTTTGTATTTGAGCCCAAGTCCCTGAGGTGTTTTTGAATACATATGCAGAACCTGCATTTTGCATTGAATCACCTGAATTAACATTTTCATCCTCTTGGTGTGCACCAACAACGGCGTAATCTCCGTCAATAGATACAACTACACCAAATTGATCTGACTCTTCGCGATCTGAAGCAATAACCTTTTGAATTTGGGTCCATACACCATTTTTATTTTCGAAAATATAAGCGGCTCCCGCTGCACTGCGATAACCATTCCCAGTTAAGTCATGATCTTCATGATGAGCACCTACGATTGCATAGTTGCCCGAGATAGAAACAGAATGACCAAAAAAATCACCTTGTGTCCTGTCATTGGCTACTATTTTCTGCTGTTGTGTCCATTTTCCAGCAATATTTTTAAATATGTATGCCGATCCTGCATTAAGCATAGGACTTGCCCCTTTATCATCCTCATCTTCAAATTCGGCACCAACTATAGCATAATCACCAAAAATTGATACCGCACAACCAAATAAATCCTCCTCCAAACGATCAGTCGGTACAGATTTTTGCACTTGGCTCCAATTTTGTCCAAGAACACTATTATAAGTCCCAACAACAAATAATAATAGCAAGACAATCTGTTTACATAAGTTGTTAAGAAGGCCTTTTTGATGATTGTTACTTCCATTAGTCTCGATCAAAATAGGCGACTTTGAATTGATCAAAATGCAATATTTCCCTACCATTTATCAAAAATATTTTAACCCAATCAGAATTCAGTCATTAAAATGTAAAAAAAATATGAAATGTAATTCTTCTATTACCCTTAGGAATGATTCCCAATTTGATCCGTTTTCCAAACTCCATAATGGTTAGACCTCAAACTTTCCAGTCTCGTTGCCTTAAAAAAATGCCATTACTTTTTCCGATTACGGACGAACCACAGCCAATTGACCATGGCCAACAATAACATTCGATTGATCCTTTACGTTGTAGGTGTATACCCCAGCCGACCAATCAGAAACCTGAATCGTAGTTGAACCATCAAATGGCTTAACCAACATCAACTGACCCGTTGCTGAATAAATTTCACAAACCAATAAATTTCCCCTAGCTGCTGTAACCGTAATCACATCCGT
The DNA here is from genome assembly GCA_041178665.1 of Bacteroidota bacterium. Classification (GTDB taxonomy): domain Bacteria; phylum Bacteroidota; class Bacteroidia; order NS11-12g; family UBA955; genus UBA955. The sequence goes on along the minus strand of JBEGUW010000014.1, from coordinate 8,031 downwards.
AGTTGGATTTGGATAACAAGCCACATTCAATTCACTCATCAAAGCGTAAGTCTCACTTTTAACGGTAGTATAAGTAACATCATCCACATACAAAGAACTATTTAACATGTTCGACTCAGTAGTATCATCTACATAGCTGCTCACGAAGTAGTAACGCAACAAATTGGCAGTAAGCGTTTTATCCTCATAAAAAATGGGAATATCAATTTTGGCAAAATTCGTAGTTCCAGCAAAAGTGCTAGTACCATAACCAATGATAGAATCCACACCCAATGTAGTATTGATTACTTCAACGTACAAATTGGCTGAATCATAAACCGTGGCTGGCTTATAATTCACCATTGCACTGGCAACAGTGGGTTTCGCTGCCAACACCTCACCACCGGAAAAATTGAAATCGAAATTCGCATCCACCGTCAACTTGGCATTTGTCAAATATCCAGGCATCAATCCCAAATCACTATAATTTGACGTCGTAACCTGCGCCGAAGAAAGTCCAGAATTTTTAATCACGGTACTCTTTTTGACCTGTGTGGTAACCCGCGTATTCTGACCTGTAATAAAGTTGAAAATATTAAAAATAGAATCGAATGAACTCCATCCTTGCGGTGTCTCCAACGTAGCCGTTAGATTAAACAATAATTTGCTTGTTCTCCAATTTTCTAATCCACCATTCTTAATGGTTGTTTGGGCGTTTGCGACACTGAGCGAACCCAGCAACAAACCCATTGCAATAATTATTTTTTTCATATATTGAATTTCTACGGTGTTAAACCTTTTCAATTATAACATATTTTATTGATTTTACTCGCCTCAGCCTAGGCTGTAAAAATTTATTTTCGACAGGTGTATCGATACATGATTAATTTTGCGCCATGATCACATATAACCCCAAGGATTGGTTCACCTTTGTTTTTAGAGTGCACAAAGCAGAAACGCTAAAACGCCTGTGGCCATTACTTTTGGGCGTTGGTACCTACAGCGCCGCATGGGCCTACGTTGAAACAATCTTGTTCAAAGATTACAAGTCAGTATCAATGGTTTCAAACATTGGTATCATCTATTCAATTTTGGGATTTACGTTGTCGCTTTTTCTCGTCTTTAGAACCAACACCGCCTATGACCGATGGTGGGAAGGACGCAGACTGTGGGGCGAATTAACCAATGCCATTCGCAATCTCTGCATTCATCTCAATGCCACATTGCCCCAAAACGACATGCAACGCAGAGAATATTACCAATCCCTGCTCAGCCTATTCCCAACGGCGCTTAGGTTTCATCTCCAAGACCGCAAAATCCCCGCCCATTTTTTCTCGGAAAACCCAGTTCATGCATCAATTGCCATGGATATCAATACCATTAAAAAGTCGCGCCACCAACCTCAAACCATCGCCAAGTTGTTTGTAGCAGGACTAAAAATGGATATCCAACATGGGTTACTGACGCATGCCGACATCGAACATTTCAAAGTAGAAGTCAATAAACTCATGGATGTTTGCGGCGGTTGTGAACGCATCAAAAACACCCCCATCCCTTTTACCTATTCGGTATTCATCAAAAAATTCATCTTTTTGTATGTGATGATTTTCCCCATCGTTTACAGCACCCAACTCAACTTCTTGATTGCCCCCGTAACCATGTTTGTGCTCTACGTTTTGGCAAGCATCGAACTCATTGCCGAGGAAATCGAAGACCCATTTAACGGCGACGAAAGTGACCTACCCACAGAAGCTATTTCCAAAAATATCAAAGTTAGCACCGAGGAATTGCTACTGAACCGCTGATTTTTGACATCCCATACTCCGCAAACCTTTTCCCCAATCAATCCCCATCATGCGTTAATCTCAAGGGTTGGGTTAATTTTGCGTAACCTTAAGAATAAAAGTGAATTTACAATCCTATATCAATCAACTCACATTTGGACAAACCGATCTTTCGTTTGCGATCGTAGTCGGGTTGACGATGATTTTTGCCTTCATTTATTTATTTGGATTTTTCACCAAAATAAAGCGAACCGAATCTCAAGCCGTTGTTTCATCTGCGCCTGGAATTAGCATCATCATCGCATCGCGAAATGCCCTGCCCCTGCTAGAAAAGAACCTTCCCAACTGGCTGGCACAAGACTACCCAAACTTCGAAGTCATTATCGCCAACGACCGTAGCACCGACGATACGCCCCTGTTTCTTATCGAACAAAAAGAACTGCATCCCAAACTAAAAGTCGTTTCACTCGATGCCGACTTTGTTAAAATGGGTGGTAAAAAATTGGCACTGACATTGGCAATCAAAAAAGCACAATACGACCATTTCTTGCTAACCGATGTCGACTGCGTCCCCAGCAGCGACCAATGGCTGAAACACATGGCCACGCAGTTCACGCGAGAAAAGCAAATCATTTTGGGCAACGCGCCGTTGAAAACCGGAACGGGATTTTTGGGCGCACTGATTCACCATGAGAATTTGCTTACCGCAATGCATTACCTCGGCCTAGCGGCCTCGGGCAAACCCTACATGGGCGTGGGTCGGAATTTGGCTTATACCCGCAACATTTACAACGACGTGAATGGTTTTAGCAGCCATCACCATATTCCCGCGGGCGATGACGATCTTTTCGTTCAAGAAGCTGCAAACGCCAATAATACAGCAATTTGCGTAAACCCCGATGCCTTCTGCTACAGCGATGGTCCGGCCAACTGGAGCGCTTACTGGAAGCAAAAGAAACGACATCTATGGGTAGGAAAATCGTATCAAAAAGGGGTAAAACAACTCCTAGCGATTTATCCTATTGCGCAATTATTCTTCTGGACAACCATCATCCTTTGGTTCATCCTAGGCAGTCAGATTTTGTGGCCCATCATAGCCCTATTGCTAAAATTGATACCCGAATGGATTGTTTTCTATCAAAAAGGGAAACTCCTTCAAATGCGGAAATCAACCACTTTTTACCCCGTTTTTAACTTTTTTGAATCTTTCTGGTACGTCATCACTGGGATTAATGCATTTTTCACCAAAAAAATCACATGGTAGGACCAGAAATCATATTCCAACACTTCCCCAATCTCACCGAGGAACAAAAAGTACAATTCACACAACTGGGTCCGCTTTACGCCGATCACAACGCGCGTGTCAATGTGATTTCTCGCAAAGACATGGACATGTTCTACATTCACCACGTGCTTCATTCGATGGCATTGGCTAAGACGTGTGAGTTCATGCCCGGTCAGCATTTCATTGACATCGGCACTGGTGGCGGATTCCCCGGCATTCCACTGGCCATTATGTTCCCACAGGTAGAATTCACCCTCGTGGATAGCATCGGCAAGAAAATCGCTGTCGTTCAGGCGGTAATCGATGCGTTGGGACTCAAAAACGCGACAGCCATTCAGGAGCGCACAGAATCGCTACCCATGAAATTCGATGGCGCCGTCGCTCGTGCCGTGGCACCCGCAATCGAACTCTGGAAGTGGATGGAGAATCATTGGAGTGGAAAACCCCGTTTCTTCCTATTAAAAGGAGGTGATTTGGCCGAAGAAATCAACGAAGTGATTGAATATTCGCAAAAAACGAAAATTAAGTTGCACGCCATCGGCGATATTTACAACGATCAACCCTTCTTCGAAACCAAGAAAGTCGTGAAATTATTTCACGGTCAAATTTGGAAGGAATAATCCAACCTTTCGTTTAAGCCCCTAGTATGCCTTTGGCCGATGCCAATGCCGCTGAAAGTCCTTCCGCATTTTTACCCCCTGCCGTAGCAAAGAACGGTTGACCGCCGCCGCCGCCTTGGATTTCTTTGGCGCATTCACGAATCATCTGTGTTGCGTTCCAATCCTTTTCTGCAACCCATTTTTCATCGATGTAAATGGCCAACCCAGGCTTTTCCTCAGCCAAGAATGCCAAAACTACCACCGGATTGCTCAACTCTTGCTTCAACTGAAAACACAATTGCTTGGCCGCATCCGCGCTAGGTAAGTTCAATTGCTCCAAAACCATTGACACACCCGCCACTGTTTGCACTTTTTGCAACAGACTCGACTTCAATGCCGAAACCTGATCCGCTTCCATTTGCTCCAACTGCTTTCGCATCGATGCGTTTTCTTCCAATACCTTGCTCACTGCAGAAACAACATCTTTTGGATTGCCCAATGCGATTTTCACCTGCGACAACTCTTCCAACTGACCGTTGATGTAATCCAAAGCCGATTGCTGGGTCACCGCTTCGATTCTTCTAACACCGGCAGCCACGCTCGACTCACCTAAAATCTTGAAGAAGCCAATCTGAGACGTATTAGCCACATGCGTTCCTCCGCACAATTCCATCGAATAATCGGCGTCGAACTCAATCACACGCACAAACTCCCCGTACTTCTCGCCAAACAACGCCGTAGCACCCATTTTTTGGGCCTCAGCGATGGGCACGTTGCGATGTTCTTTCAGGGCGATGCCTTCGCGAATCTTTTCATTCACCCTCACTTCTACCTGCGCGATTTCTTCGTCGGTCATCTTACCAAAATGCGAAAAATCGAAACGCAATGCCGAATCATTCACCAAACTACCCTTCTGGGCCACGTGAGAACCCAAAGCCTCTTGCAACGCGCTGTGCATCAAGTGAGTTGCACTGTGATTGCTACTAATGCTATTTCTGCGATTTACATCCACTTGGGCCGTAAATGCCTGATCCATGTTTTTTGGCAGCTTGTCGCAAACCAATACATGCAATTTATTCTCTTTCTGGGTATCCAGTACACGAACTATTTCGCCATCCTGACCAACCAACTGACCTGAATCGCCCACCTGTCCGCCACTTTCGGCGTAAAACGGACAAACATCCAGCACCACTTGGTACAAATTCTTGCCCTTGGCTACGATGGTTCTATGTCGGCTAATCTCCGTCACCGATTGCGTGGTATCATACCCACAAAACGACTCATCGCTGTCGGCCATGATCGTAATCCAATCCCCAGTTTGCTTCACCGCATCGGCCTTAGAGCGGTCTTTTTGCGCTTGTAAGGCGGTTTGAAAACCATCCATATCCACCGAACAACCGCGTTCACGGGCAATCAAATCGGTTAAATCGATCGGAAAACCGAAGGTATCGTACAATTCAAAAGCGGTTGCACCATCCACAACACCCTTGGGATGCTGATCGATGAAGGTACCCAAACGCCCCATACCTGAGCTTAAGGTTCTGAAGAATGAATTTTCTTCCTCCTGAATCACACGCTGAACGAAACTCTCTTGGGCTTTTAGTTCTGGGAAACTGCCGGCAAAATAATCGGCCAATCCGGGAACCAATTGGTTAAAGAACGATTCCTGGAATCCCAAATAGGAGTATCCATAGCGAACGGCTCGTCTCAAAACCCTACGAATGACATAGCCAGCACCTGTATTCGATGGCAACTGTCCGTCGGCTATGCACAAACTCACCGCCCTCAAATGGTCGGCTATCACTCGAAATGCAATATCCTGTTCCTCATCATCCCCGTAATTCTTACCACACAATTTTGCGGTATTTTGGATGATAAATTGAAAAACATCGGTATCGTAATTGCTTGATTTCCCTTGAATTCCGCGCACCAATCGCTCAAAGCCCATGCCGGTATCTACGTGTTGGGCTGGCAAACGATCGAGGCTTCCATCGGCTTTGCGATTGAATTCCATGAACACAAGGTTCCAGATTTCTATCACTTCGGGATGGTCTTGGTTTACTAGGGTTGCGCCATCAACGGCCTCGCGCTGCTCGGCCGAACGCATATCAAAATGAATCTCGGAACACGGTCCGCACGGACCTGTATCGCCCATTTCCCAGAAATTGTCTTTCTTGTTGCCTTTCAAAATCCGCTTGGGATCAATGAACTGGGCCCAACGATCATGCGCTTCTTGGTCGAACGAAATATTGGCAGCCGCATCACCCTCAAAAACAGTGACATACAATTGGTCTTTGGGCAAACCGTACACTTCGGTCATCAATTCCCAAGCCCAGGCAATGGCTTCTTGCTTGAAGAAATCGCCAAAGCTCCAGTTACCCAACATTTCAAACATGGTATGGTGGTAGTGGTCGTGGCCAACTTCCTCCAAATCATTGTGTTTTCCGCTCACGCGCAAGCATTTTTGCGAATTGACAACCCGTTTATAGGGCGCTTCGGAATTACCCAAGAAGTAGTCTTTGAACTGATTCATGCCCGCATTGGTAAACATGAGGGTTGGATCGCCTTTGACAACGATGGGTGAACTTTGAACGAAAGTGTGTTGCTTTGATTCAAAAAACGACAAGAATTTCTGTTTGATTTCGTGACTACTGAGCGCCATGGCGCAAAGATAGTGCAGAATGGGTCAAAAATGAGAGGCCGCGCAATGCGCGGCCTCTCATTTTATCACTCTAAAGTTCACAATACTCAAAGTTCAACGTTTCCGCGAAACCCGGGTATCGTTAAAAACAATTCAGTTGGTTCAATCAACCTACAGCACTCACCTTTGGCGCTGCATTCTTGATCTCTTCGCTGGCACCGTCCTCAAACTTCTTGAAGTTATCATTGAACAAATGCGCCAACTTCTCACACTGCTTGTCGTAAGCTTCTTTGTCGGCCCAAGTATTTCTTGGATGCAACAACTCCGATGGAACACCATCGCAAGCATCAGGCATCATCATACCAAACACAGGGTGCTCGGTAAAGCTACCATCTAACTTGCCTTCCAATGCCGCAGTAATCATTGCGCGGGTATAAGACAACTTCATACGACTTCCAACGCCATATCCACCACCACTCCAACCGGTATTCACCAACCAAACGTTGATTTCTGGGCTTGCGCTCAACTTTTCACCCAACATTTTGGCATACACCGTTGGATGCAAAGGCAAGAACACCTGACCAAAACAAGAAGAGAAGGTAGCTTGTGGCTCGGTAACACCCGCTTCTGTTCCAGCAACCTTAGCCGTATAACCACTGATAAACTGATACATGGCCTGACCCGGATTCAATTTAGAAATCGGAGGCAACACACCAAATGCATCGGCGGTAAGGAAGAAAATATTTTTCGGCGCATCACCGACTGAAGGCACTGCGATGTTTTCGATATAATCGATAGGATAAGCTACACGTGTATTCTCAGTCACAGAGATATCGTCGTAATTCACCACATCAGAACCTTCCATGAAACGAACGTTTTCAACCAACGCACCATGTTTGATGGCGTGCCAGATTTGGGGTTCTTTCTCCTGGGTCAAATTCACGCACTTGGCATAACATCCACCTTCGAAGTTGAAAACACCAGTATCCGACCAACCGTGCTCATCGTCACCAATCAACTTGCGATTTGGATCAGCGCTCAAGGTAGTTTTTCCAGTTCCGCTCAAGCCAAAGAACAAAGCAGTATCGCCGTTCACGCCGATGTTGGCAGAACAGTGCATGCTCAATACGTTGCGCTCATGGGGAAGGATATAATTTAATACAGAGAAAATGCCTTTTTTGATTTCTCCGGTGTAGCCAGAACCACCAATTAAGATGATTTTACGACTCACACTCACCATGGTGAAGTTGTGCTGACGGGTACCATCAACAGCAGGATCGGCATGGAACGATGGCGATGCCACGATGATCCACTCGGTAGGCTGCGTCGCGATTTCTTCGGCAGAAGGACGCAAGAAAAGGTGCTTCGCGAACAAGTTCTGGTATGCACTCTCGGTAACCACTTGAATGTTCAAGCGATTCTTAGGATCGGCGCAAGCATAGGCGTTGCGGACAAAAATATCCTTGCCTTGCATGTGATTCATCACCTTGTTCAATAAAGCATCAAATTTGGCTTCTTCAAAGGGTTGATTCACAGCGCCCCACCATGCAGCATCTGCGGTTTGGGCATCTTTTACCAAGAACTTATCCTTTGGACTTCTACCGGTAAATTCACCAGTGTCGGCCGCCAAGGCGCCTTGAGATGTGATTCTTCCCTCGTTTCTTTCGAGGGCTTTTGCTACGAGTTCGTCTGTGGTTAGATTTTCGAATACGGTTTGGGCGTGATTTTTAATCGACGCAATGA
>JBEGUW010000013.1:0-11089 GCA_041178665.1 Bacteroidota bacterium | reverse complement strand
TTGAAAGCATTAATGAGATCTGTTCCCGTTCTTCTGGTTGTAATCTTCCTTTATATTTCATGGCTCAATTTAGTGTGTTTTCTCGTTACACCAAATTTTGCGTTAGCACTTTGAAGTCAAGGAATTAAAGTTCCCAGATTTGAAATTTGCAATTTCTATACTTCTTTCAGAACTAAATAGGTTTGATAAATATTTTAAAGAAAATAAATATGCAACGCCTATAAATCCAACAATGGGCGAACTAAACAAACAAGAATGGACAATATTTCATAACAAACATTTTGAACACCACTTTAAACAATTTAATCTGACATAGAAAGCTAATAAGTACAGCACACAACAGCAGTTAGTGGCAATGCTAAAACGACACCGTAACAGACAATAGAAATTAATTATAACTTCACCTTTAAAATAAAAAGAATTATGTTGAGAATATATATGCCAATAGCTTTTTTAGTATTTTTCGCAGGTTGGATTTTATACCGACTGGTAATTAAAAAAGACCTGAAAAAAAATTTAAATAGTATGTTCCTTGGACTATTTTTCATTGGAATATGGACACTAATTTATTTTTTTATGCTTAAATAATAAACTCGTGTATTACAAACAAGTTAAAATCATAGTATTAGTTTTCATTGCGACTTTACCTTTATTGGTGCAAGGACAAATTAATTATGGCTCAAACAACGGAAAGTTTTTAACCATTCGTGGGACAAAGATTTACTATGAAGAATACGGCAAAGGAATTCCTTTACTTATGCTACACGGAGGTTTTGGAGACATAAGTGATTTTCAAAAAGTCATTCCAAAACTTTCTGAAAAATATCGTGTAATTATTCCCGATGCACCAGGACTTGGACGCTCTGAATATGCCGACAGTATTTTAAGTTACCAGCTACTGGCAGACTATAATTCAATATTTATAGACCAGTTAAAATTGGACAGCGTTTATGTGGTTGGCTGGAGTGACGGAGCAAATACTGCAATTCTTTTAGCAAAAAGCAGACCTGATACGGTAAAAAAGATAATCGTTTCTGGAGCAAACTATAGGCTGAACGGCTTTACAAGAGAAGCATTGGTAGAATGTAAAAAACTTACCGACACTACTTGGGTAAAAGCAGAATTACAAGGTTGGATAAAGCACTATCAACAACTATCATCAAAAAATTGGACAAGATATATTTCCGAAGTTGGACAAATGTGGTTTAAGGATGAATATTTCCCAAAGACCGATTTAGAGAAAATTAAAGCTTCGACTTTAGTTGTTTATGGCGACAACGATATGTACACTTTAGAACACGGAATTGAAATTAAAAATGCAATTCATGACAGTCAATTCTGTGTTATTCCTGACTGTTCACACGAGGTGTTTATGGAAAAGCCTGAATTATTTGTGGTGTTAGCATTGACTTTTTTAAGCGAGAAAGTGAAATGACACATAATAGCACAGCCACTAACAGCACCTACAATAAATTGGCGGTTCAGCGGTTAAATGAAGCTTTGTGCTTCGTAGAATAAATTTAAACCAAAAACAGGGGTCAGTTTTAGCGTTTTTTCCAATAAACCCAAAGAAACATTTAATTCACTATTATTGAAGTACTAATTTGTGCGTTAGCAACTTGAAACCACCTTCCATTAATATGAAATCATACAGAATACAAACAATCAAAGCCGGTTTAATCGCATTGATCTGCTCATTCATATTTAATTCATTAAGTGCACAAGAAATTGTTACGCCCCCGCAAAAAAATGCAGAAGAGTTAACTGTCATAGGATCCCAATTGTTCTATAATAACAAGCCAATAAAATTGAGAATGGCTTGTAATATTTCGTTAATCAACAAGAAACTAGAAGCGTACCAGTATTTAAAAAAAGCACAAAGTATGAAGGGTTGGAATGTTGCGTGGTCTATAATTGGAGGGTATGAATTAGGTGCGGGCGCTGTTTCTGTGGGCTTGGGCAATTCACTGGCATTGCTTGATGTTGGTATTGGAGCAGGACTGGTGGGAATGGTATTAAGTCGTAGAACAGAAATCAATACTTACATCCAACTAGGTGTGAATTCCTATAACAAAAGCGATAAATCGCAGTAATCTGTTATTACTCGACAGAACACACTCCAAAATTAGCATCACCAATTCGAGCTCCACCCATTTCTGAGTGGAGTAATTCTTTAAAACCAGCCCTTTTCTGCAAAACTCGAATAGTCGTCATCAATACCTAAGATTAGGTGATCAATCAATCGAACATCAAGTAGTTCACCTGCTTCTTTGATCTTCTTCGTTAGCTTTAAATCTTCTTCCGAAGCATCCAGATTACCACTGGGATGATTATGTGCGATAACAATGCCTGAAGCCAAAACTTTCAGTGCAGTAGCGAAGATGATGCGATGATCTACCACCGTTGCCGAGATGCCTCCTTTGAACGCTTTTAAGCCACCAATTACCCTGTTAGCCCTGTTCATGTACAGAACAACGAATTGTTCGTTCAAACCCAAGGAATTGGGCTCAAATAGCTCTTTGAGTAGTCGATAAGCGTCAGAAGAATTCCTGATTTGCGGCAGCGGTGTTTCCTTTGGTGAGTAACCAATAGAAAGTTCCCTTAGTTTGAGTAGTTGGTTGTTGTTCATACGCTAGAGAAGAGTTAATTACTATAAATAACCACCCTTATTTTACTCTAACGGGGGTTACTCGCATTGCCAAAGGCATAGGGGGATAGTGTAGATGGATACCCCCGTTCTCTTATAAATACGATGTAGTAGGGGTTGAAAATTGGGAAGGAAGTTCCTTAACCCCTGATTTTGCTGGAAATTTGTTTTCTGTGCGCCTTTGAGTGCGCCTAAAACAGGGTAAAAAAGACGATTTTTTGATTATTTGGGGAATTTGTGCGTACTTCGTGTAGCGTTCAAATTTTTCCTAGAAGTAATAAGCAAACCTAGTAATCATAAGGTTTAAGCATAAAAAAAGTCATCATTTCTGATGACTTCTGGAGCTCCCTGAGCTGGACTCGAACCAGCGACCTATTGATTAACAGTCAATTGCTCTAACCAGCTGAGCTATCAAGGAGTTTATATTGTAACAAGGTTGTCATTCTCATGCCTAGCCTTGTCTCAATCGGAATGCAAAAATAGTACGAAACCACTTTCATTTCAATACCTTTGTGGAAATTTTTTAAAATATCTTTATGAGCCTTCTTGTTATTGGATCTGTAGCGTTCGACGCAATCGACACTCCCTTTGGTAGTACTGGTAAAATTGTAGGCGGAGCCGCCTCGTATATCTCATTGGCCACAACCCTTTTGCATGATAATGTAGGGTTGGTTGCTGTAGTGGGTGAGGACTTTGATTTCAACTTTGTGGACGACCTAAAACGTCGTGGAGTGGATACCGAAGGTTTGCAGGTGAAAGCCGGAGAAAAGTCGTTTTTCTGGCATGGGAAGTATCATATGGACATGAATTCTCGCGATACATTGGTTACAGAGCTCAATGTTTTGGGTGATTTTGATCCCATTATTCCGCAAACTTGGCAACAACCAGATTATGTGATGCTCGGAAATTTGAGTCCGCAAGTCCAAATGACCACCTTGGATCGTTTAACGCACAAGCCAAAATTGGTTGTCTTGGATACAATGAACTTTTGGATGGATATCGCCTTGGATGATCTAAAGGCCGTTCTTAAGAAAGTAGATGTACTAACCATCAATGATGAAGAAGCGCGTCAATTAAGCGGTGAATACAGTTTGGTGAAGGCCGCTCGCGTGATTCGTGCAATGGGCCCAAATACCTTGATCATCAAAAAAGGGGAACACGGTGCACTATTGTTTGGCGGAAACGATGAGATTTTCTTCTGTCCAGCCTTGCCTTTGGAAGATGTTTTTGATCCAACAGGTGCCGGTGATACGTTTGCCGGTGGTTTCGTAGGCTATTTGGCGAGCGTTGGCCGTACCGATTTTGAAGCGATGAAAATGGCTATCGTATATGGTAGTGCCATGGCGAGCTTCTGCGTGGAACAGTTTGGTACCACAAAATTGGCATCCATTACACGTGAAGAACTCGATGGACGTTTGGCCCAATTCAAGGCCTTGATGTCGGTTTGATTTATTTGATTAACTCAAATACATAACTGCCCTTCGGCGACAAGGTCAACTTTTCCTTGATCAGCGTCACTTCCCCCGTTTGAATATTCTTGAGCTTGGTATAGCCTTGGGTCATTTCGGCAAAGCGCGACATAGCAATATCGGTTGTGGTTTCGGCCTGACTTAAAACAATCATCATCCGTTGATTATTGGTGTGTCTAAAATAGGTATACACTCCGTTGATGCCAGAATATTGGGTCGTTTCGCCGATGCCTAAGGCTGGGTAGCTCACGCGCGCTTTATTGAGCGTTTGCATCCATTTCCAAGCCTCATTTTCTTTCGATGTGCGTCCTTTGGGTGTAAACTTGTTTACTGGGTCGCCGGGCCATCCGCCAGGGAAATCGAATCGAACATAAGCATCAGACTTTTCCGTTTTTCCCGTCATCAAAATTTCTGTGCCGTAATAAATGCAAGGCAAGCCTCTGGTAGTGAGCAATAAAGTGATGCCCCTTTTCCAAGCATCGATGTCCTCATTGGCGATCGAATAGAAACGAGAAATATCGTGGTTATCCAAGAAAGTGCAATTCTTATAAGGGTCTTGGTATAGGAAATCTTCGCTCTGTGTGATGTAAACTCTGTTTAGCCCTTCCGTCCAACCGAATGGCTTCGAACAAGCTTCTTGAAAGGCCCAGCACATCGAAAAGTCGGTAACGCCAGGGAGTTTGTTTTTTTCAAATCCTTTGATATTGTTCTTGACGAAGGTGGCTTGGGTGGTGGTATGGTTGACCCAGGTTTCGCCAAAAATGGTGAGGTAGGGATACTCGGACAGCAAAACATCCATCAAATGATTCATGTAGTTTTGGTCGGGGTACGGATAGGTGTCGATGCGATAGCCCGAAATATTGGCCACTTCTATCCACCATAGATATAGCTGATCGAGATAGGTGGCGATGTGCGGGTTTTTCTGATTGTAATCGGGCATCGTAGGAACAAACCAACCATCAACGTTTAGTGCGCGTTCAGATGGAGCGGCATGAGGGTCGGCCACGGTAGGAGCGCGGAAATTGGTTTGAACGTAGGTGTCTTTGTAGTTGAACCATCCGGTATCGAAGTATTGGTTCATCCAGTGTTTGTCGCCCACGTGGTTGGGGATGATGTCCATAACCATTTTAAGTCCTTTGCGTTTCATTTCGCCGCAGAGCTCGATGTATTCTTTGTTGCTGCCAAATCGCGGATCGATTTCATAATTGTCTGTGATGGCGTACCCATGGAAACTCTCTTCGGGTTGATCGTTTGTTTGAACGGGGTTGAGCCACAATGCGGTGACTCCCAATTCTTTGAGGTAGTCCAACTTCGATTTCACTCCGGCTAGATCGCCGCCATGCCTCGACTTCAATCCTCCACGATCCACTTTTACGCGATATTGCATGTTCTCATTGTCGTTGTCGTTCTCGCCATTGCAAAACCGATCGGGGAAAATGAGGTAGGTGACATCGTTCGGCGTAAGTCCGGGTGCTTGCTGCTCTTTGATGCGTTTGGCTTTGAGTTCGTAGTTTAGGGCATAGCTGCTGAGGGCTTTGCTGCGTTTTTCTTTGGGTTCGATGTTAAAAGTAAGAATTCCAGCGGCGGTATTGGGTTGGATATTTAGATAGATATAGCAAACGTCGTTATTGGCGCTTGGTTTCACCGTGTCCATGAAAACGCCGGGGTATGGGGCGAGAGAAATTTTGAACTGTTGAATGTTCTCTGCGTGTAAAATGATTTCTAAGTTTGGGTTTTGAAAGCCGACATACCAATGGGGAGGGGCAATATGGTATACGTTTTTTCGAGGGGGCATTACCCGATTGTATGCTGAGATATTCGGGATGATTACTGTTAATAATGCAGTAAGAAATAAGGCTTTAATGGATTTTAACATCAGTATACAAAGAAAGTGGAAATTTTTTAGAAAAAGGTTATTGTCACTTTGACACTTTTTTATTTATCTTTACGGCGGAAATATAAAATTAACATAAAGATGAAAAAAATTTACTCTCTTATTGCCTTGGTTGCACTATCCAGTGCGGCCATTGCGCAGACTGTGAAGGTTACCTTTAGGGTAAACATGCAGAATGTAGCGGTAGGTCCAAAAGGAATTCGCATTGCGGGTGACTTGCAGGCCGATGCTGGAATTGGTAGTAACTGGACGCCTGGTGCAACAGGTAACACATTGACTGCCACTGGTTCGGGTTATGTGTATTCAATTCAATTGACATTGAAGGCGAGCACTAGCTATTCCTACAAGTACATTAATGGTGACGCTTGGGGTATGCCCGATGAGTCTTCTGATCGTAAATTGACAACTGGAACTTCTGATCAAGTATTGGACGTTTATTGTTTCAACGACATGACCGGTGACTGTGCTGCTCCCAAGGCTGGAACGCAGCGTGTAGTTTTCCAAGTGGAAATGAAAAACGAAGATGTTTCTGCGGATGGTGTTCGCGTTGCGGGTAACTACCAAAAAGCGGCTGGAATGGCTGGTGATTGGAATCCAGGAAACGACACTGCGAAATGTACTCAAGTTGGAACGGTTTACACTTTGGTGAAATTTGTTCCTGATGGAAGTTACAATTTTAAGTATGTAAATGGTAAGTCTGGATGGGAGTCTTTGGCTAACGACAGAGCATTTACTGTGTCTGGTGCGGGTGTTGTAAATCCGTTGAATTGTTTTGGCAAAACTGATACTTGTGCTACAGTTCCTAAGTACAAGCGTGATGTTACCTTCATGGTAGTAGACGGTAACTATCAGAATTCTTTCAAATTATCGAATGTAAAGTTCAAAGGTAATTTCTCTAGTTGGTCTGATTTCGTAGCCAACGACAGTGGTGTTCGTGGCGATGTAAAAGCAGATGATGGTATTTGGACTGCTAAGTATCCTCAAGTTAAGACTGGTTCTTACGAGTGGGGTGCTACAGCGGGTGCTGCTGGTAACTGGATTATCAAAGGCCCTAACCGTACTTTCAATTTGAACTATACCAATGGTGCTATCACAGGTGATACAATTTACACGATTCCTAAGTTGGGTGCATTGTTGAACGTAACTTTCTCTGTTGATATGTCTGATACAATTGTTTCTGCTGACGGTGTTTGGTTGGCAGGTAATTTCCAGCCATACATGGACACTGCTCAAACTGAGTGGAAGTTCAATAAGTTAAAGCTGAAAGATATGGGCAATGGCATTTGGTCAGTGACTCTTAAAATCTGGGCTCAGAAATATCAGTTCCGTTTTGCCAATGGTTTGTCAACTGGTGACGATAGCTACAGCGAAAAGAACTTGAAGGCTGCTTGTGGTGAATTGAATGGTTACAACAAGTATGACCGTGTATTCGATATCGCAACTGCTACTGCTGATGTGAAATTGCCAACTTACAAGTGGAATTCTTGTGCTGCATTGTCAAACCGTAACGTAATTGAAAACGCTGAAGTGAGCATCGCTCCAAACCCAGCTGAAGGTCAGTTCGTTGTTCGTTTGGAAAACAGCAAGATCACTCAGATTATCGTCAGTGGAATCGACGGTCGTGTTGTTCGAACTTTGAACAGCAATGCAAATGTTGAGACTGTGAACGTGAATGGTTTGATGGGTGTATATTTTGTAAATATCACCGACCAATTGGGAAGAACTACTACCCAGAAGGTTGTATTGAAGTAATATTAATTATTGTCGTTTTGTTTGATAGAGAGGGCGGCCGCAGGCCGCCCTCTCTATTTTACGACGAAATTGAACATCTCTTTGCCCGCCAAAAATCCCTTTAGTTGGTCGCCACTTTTTACAGCGCCCACGCCGGCAGGCGTTCCAGTGAAAATATAATCTCCAATTCTCAAACTGAAGTATTCGGAAACGTGTGCAATGATCTCATCCACGTTGTGTATCATTTGGTTGGTATTGCCGCTCTGGACTGCAACTCCATTTTTTTCTAAAGAGAAAGTCGCTGCATAAATGCCACGCGATGTTTCGTTTGTCAATTCGCTTAAAGGAATAAACGCACTCATTGCCGCGGAATGATCAAACCCTTTGGCTTTTTCCCAGGGTAACCCTTTGGCTTTCAATTGACTTTGGACGTCCCTTGCGGTAAAGTCGATGCCTAACGCCACCTCGTCGTAATAGTCCTTAGCAAAACCTATAGGTATATGTCGGCCCGGCTTCTTGATTTTCACCACCACTTCTACTTCATGATGGACATCGTTCGAAAAATCGGGAATGAAAAACGGATTATTGTTACGCAAAAGCGCAGTATCGGGTTTGATGAAAATTACGGGTTCCTCGGGGGTCTCGTTGTTGAGTTCCTTGATGTGTTCCGTGTAATTTCTGCCGATACAAATAATTTTCATAACGGCAAAGGTAATAAGTGAGGGTGAATCTTTGTCGTTATGGCAAAGGGCAGTGGGAGCGGGGAATCTTAGTCTTTTACCAGGGTGCTTTCGCGTTCTGGTCCGAGAGAAATGACTCTGATTTTGGTGCCGAGGTAGTTTTCAACGAAGTGGACGTAGTTTCTGAATCTTTGGTCCATCGCTTCAAACCCTTGGGTATGAGAGAGGTCTTCGCTCCAACCTGGGAACCACTCTAAATTTGGTTCGATTTGGTCGTTGCACATATTGCTTGGCACTTGCTCGCTGCGCTCGCCATTGATTGTGTAGGCGGTACAAGCTGCAATTTGATCCATGCCATTCAATACATCGCTCTTCATCATAATCAATTCGTCTACGCCGTTCAACATGCAAGTGTATTTTAAGGCAACCAAATCAATCCATCCGGTACGACGTTTACGTCCGGTTGTCGCGCCAAATTCATGTCCTTTTACGCGCAAATACTCGCCCGTTTCATCGTTCAACTCTGTTGGGAATGGACCGGAACCTACGCGGGTGCAATAGGCTTTGAAGATTCCGAATACTTTGCCGACGTGTTTTGGGGCGACACCCAAGCCGGTACAAACGCCACCCGCCAATGTGTTGCTACTGGTTACGAACGGATAGGTTCCAAATTCGATATCCAATAAACTGCCTTGAGCACCTTCGGCCAAGATTTTCTTGCCTTGAGAGATGCAATCATGGATGAAATATTCGCTGTTAATTATTTTATGCGTTTTCAAGAACTCAATGGCGCTGTAGAATTTGGTTTCTTCTTCGGCCAAGTTGAAATCGGTAAATCCATAAAACTCGATCAATTTTAGGTGGTCGGCTACTGTAGTTTGATATTTTTCTTTGAAATCGGCGTCAAGGATATCGCCAACTCTAAGGCCGGAACGACCTATTTTATCTTTGTAGGTAGGGCCAATTCCGCGAAGTGTACTTCCGATTTTCGCATCGCCTTTTGCTGCTTCAGAAGCGGCATCGAGGATACGGTGGGTTGGAAGGATCAGGTGGGCTTTTTGCGAAATGAACAAACGCTCTTTGTAGTCTGGGCATTCGTTTACGATGCGCTCAATTTCTTCTCTCAATCGCACTGGATCTATCACCACGCCGTTGCCAATCAAGTTGATTGTCTCTTTGCGAAAAATCCCTGAAGGGATGGTGTTTAGGACAAATTTCTTGCCTTCAAAATCTAGGGAGTGCCCAGCATTTGGACCGCCTTGAAAACGCGCTACCACGTCGTATTTGGGGGTTAGGTAATCGGCAATTTTCCCTTTTCCTTCATCGCCCCATTGGAGGCCTAATATTACATCAACCATTGATAAGAGTTATAGAATTTTTAGTTTTATAGTGTGTTTGGGTTTATGTTGCATTGGATGCAATTGCCCTGTGGATCTGTTTGTGGATTTGCGTAAAGGTGCAAACTGTGACTACTGACTTCAAATTTGAGTAATCCGCCCATTGTGCTAGTGATTTGTTGTACGCGGGGATCACAAAACTCAAATACTCTTTTGCATTTATTGCAAATTAAATGATCGTGCTGTTTATAGCCAAAGGCTTGCTCGTAATGGGACGTGTTTTGACCAAATTGATGTCGTTTCACCAATCCCGATTCAACCAACAGATCAAGGGTGTTATAGACGGTAGCCCTAGAAACATGATAGTTTCTGGTTTTCATTTTTAGGAACAGCTCATCGACATCGAAATGCACTTTGGAAGAATAGATTTCATCCAAAATTGCGTAGCGCTCTGGCGTTTTTCTATGTTGATGTAATTCTAAGTACCCCGTGAAAAGCTCTCGCACTTTTTGCTTGGTTTTTTCTGCTTGGGGGTCTTTTTTTGCCGTCATTGCGATGGGGATTAATTGCCTTCAGGGCCTGAATAGCCTGGGTTTGGTATCTGAAGTCGCAATTTTCTGGCGGTAGGGAATTCCTTTTTGATATCGGCGAGCGCCGCATCCGCTTCCGCTGCGGTGGTAAAGGCTCCGATGTACACTTTAAAATTGGGTTCGTCGTATATCAACAAAGCCCCATAAGTACTGCCAAAAATTTCATCGGCTTTCTTTTGAATTTCAGTGGCTTCGGCGCGTTTGGAGGAGAATCCGACAAAAATGCGGTATCCGCTAATTTTTTTGTCGCTGCTTTTGGTACGTTCTTTCCTTGCTTTTTCCATCGATTCCACGGCGGGTTCAACATCGTACACCACCTGTGATTTCACTTCTGCCGCCGCCAATATGCAAGCCAAGAGGATAAACCCTTTGATTTTTGAGCTTGCGAGGGATGAAAAGTGTAAAATCATGACACAAATATCGTGATTTTACTTCATACAATTATAGCCTGTTGTACCTTTGTGTTATGGTTAAAAAAGTGGCTTTGGTGGTATTGGACGGTTGGGGGTTGGGCAATGGCTCGTATTCGGATGCCATTAATCAGGCGATTACGCCATTTACGGATTCTTTATTTGCGAGATTTCCCAATGCGACTTTGCGAACGGATGGTGAAAATGTAGGTTTGCCCGAAGGCCAGATGGGCAATTCTGAGGTGGGTCATATGAATTTAGGCGCGGGTAGGATTGTGTGGCAGATGTTGGCGAAAATCAATAAGGCATTTGATCAAAATGAAGTAGAGGA
>JBEGUW010000012.1:0-3670 GCA_041178665.1 Bacteroidota bacterium | reverse complement strand
GATACAGCCTATAATTTTTATGTCGCCTATTCGCAAAATGGTAAAGC
Organism: Bacteroidota bacterium; assembly: GCA_041178665.1. Lineage (GTDB taxonomy): Bacteria > Bacteroidota > Bacteroidia > NS11-12g > UBA955 > UBA955. The sequence continues at coordinate 3,623 of JBEGUW010000012.1, read as the reverse complement.
AACTCGCCAAAAGGTAACAACCAAAATATTGCCAAATGATTCAGCGGTGATTACGTTTAAAGTGCCTATGAATCTGTCGGCCACGGGTTTGACTTCAGTGAAGATGTATATTGATATTCCAGACGACAAGGTTTCGAACGATTCTCTGCGTTTTAGTACAACGGTTAAGCCGGCTCCCGGTGGAGGTGTGTTTAATTCCTCAAAGAAGACACAAGTGGGTAACAATCCGGTTTATATCAAGGTGAAACCTTTTGATGTAACTGTATTGTCGGTTCCGGTGATTTACGACATTGATCCACCGCGGGCATATAAAAATTCGGATTATGGTACATCGGGTTCGGCCAAGTGGAATGCCAGTGTTACAGCCGTAACATCGGCGGGCAAGTCGGTTACCGGAGCCTCATTAACAGCCCCAAGTGGATCAAATAGTTTGGAGTTGCAGTTTAAGACTACTGATGCCAATTTGGAAGACAGTATGATTACTCTGTTGCTAAAGATTTCAGATCTATCAAATGGTTGTGATACAATCCTCAAGCGTTCTGTCTTGATCAATCCAACTGTGACTGTGGATTTCTCGCTACCAACAAAAATCTGTAATGGTGACACAGTGAATTTTATCAATAAGAGTACTTACAGGTCAGGTTATGCTGAGAACTGGTGGGATTTTGGCACCGGGAATTTGGATGATACATTAACTCAGGTTGATGGCTATTTCATTTTCAAGAAATCGGGAACTTTCGTCATTACCCTGCGCGCGACTACGGCACCGTATGGATTTGTTTTTACCAAGAAAGTTACGGTGACGGTAAATGACATTCCCAAGGCGAACTTTTCAAAAGACAATGCATGTTTTGGTAACAATATCAAATTGACAAATCAAACCACGCCTACATCGGCGAAGATGTATTGGGATTTCGGCGATGGCAAAGGATATTCACTGAACAATTCTACGATAATAAATATCGGTTATGCTACCGCGGGCACTTACACGGTTACATTGAAGGCCGATATTGGCGGTTGTGAGGCATATTCTGTTCAGAAGGTCTATCAATTTGAAAAGCCTTCGGCGGCCTTTACTAAAGATTCTGGTAGATGTGATAATGAATGGTTTACATTCTTAAATCAAAGTACAATATCCAAGGGTGCTTTGGGTAGTAGCTGGTTTTATAATTCGGCGGATAGCAATTCAAATGAAAATAACGGCAAAACAAGATTCTATTCCCCGGGTAAGAAATCTGTAAAATTGGTTGTGAAATCGGAGTTTGGGTGCAAAGATTCTGTGACAAACCAAGTGACGGTTTTTGGCGCACCGAAAGTTGATTTTACGAATACGCAGCCATGTTCTAGGACGGCCACGGTATTTAAGAATATAACGCCAGCGGTGGTGGGTGGAGTGCCAAGTTATTTGTGGGATTTTGGCGACGGGGCGACATCTAAGGCGGAATCACCCACGCATTCATGGACAGCATTGGGTAAAACGAAGGTTGTATTTTCTGTGAATTTGGATAATGGTTGCAAGTCGTTAATTACAAAAGAGTTGGATGTGTTGCTTCAGCCAAAAGCGGCATTTAGTAGCCTGAATCCTTGTTCTGGAGATCCAGTTACATTTATCAATGAAAGTACGACTTTGAGTGGTAAGATGACATATTATTGGGATTTTAGCGACAATACGACATCGACCTTGGAGAGTCCAAAGAAAACGTTCGTAGTGAAACAGTCTACCAATTACAATATTACTTTAACGGCTTACTTGGCAGGTGGATGCGCCGATTCAATTACCAAAACAGTTAGCGTACAAGAGTTGCCACGCACTTGCGACTTTTTTGCCAAGCCGGATTATGCATTTGCTTATTTTGGAGTGAATTTGGAGCCGATGGATGATAATAGTTTGGTTGGTGGACAGGCGGGTATTGATTATGCATGGTTGGTGAATGGGTTAGGTGCTAAAACATCAAAAGATGTTAATGCAGGAGTGAGTTATGATTTACAACAGGATGGAGTGTATACAATTACTCTGCAATCTACGGTTCGCGGATCGGGTTGTATTTGCTCCAAAACAAAGCAGTTTCAACTCAATCGTGCCGATGTGAGGTCTTTGCAAAATGGTGTTTCTGTTTATCCAAATCCAGTGAGTGATGTACTACATATTCAAACGAATGAGAGCGGGAATTTCAACCAATGGGCATTGTACAATTCAGTGGGTGTTTTGGTTTTGAATGGTGGTATATCGAGCAATCAAAACGGAATCCAAAATGATGCTTCTGTTGATGTTTCCGGATTGTCGGCCGGTATTTATATGTTAAAGGTTGCCGGTGGGACGGGTGTTTATCAGCAGTCGATTATTGTAGGTTCTTCACGTTAAGTCAATGAATCAACTCAAGGCAAAGGAGAATTTGCATGTAGTTTTTTGGTTATTGAAGGATTTTGCTTGGTTGATGCATTTTCGTTTGTTGGGGATGGCGATGGTGCTTCCTACGATAATTTTAGGGATTTGGATTACGGTGCGGACTTATAGATTAGCCAAGGCTTCAATTAACAGAGCGATATGGTCTGATTTTTATCACAATTTAGCTATTGCGTGTTGGATTTTTGGCAATGGAATTTGGATGACGGGGGAGTTCTTTTTTGATGATGGTATACGACCCTTGGCGATGCCATTTTTCTTTGCCGGGCTTTTGGTAGTGGGGTATTATTATCTTTTTATAGATCAGAGTAGGCGTGTAGACTCTGGCAAATAAGTTGGTATGTATTTGGATCTAAACTCAAGAGGGCCGCGCATAGCGCGGCCCTCCCAAGACTAACCTAACCTATGAAAACAACTACACTACCTCTTGTGGCAGACATAGAACTGTTTAAATTGTTTCTCAGATAGCAATTGCTTCATCGCTTCCAAGGTGTTTCGGTAATTCACCGATAAATGAATTGCATTTTTCGATATTACCCTCTCCCTTTTCAAATTCTCCGCAAACCATCTTTCAATGGAATGGATTTCAATTTGAAATGAATCCATTGAACTATTGCCCGAATTCAGTAATGCCATTGCTTGCTCAATTCGATTCTCAACACTGTCGTTCAGCCGCTCAATGATCTCAAAGTGATTTCTTAATAATGGCGACTGCAATCTGTGATAATCCTCCAGGATAACCTTGGTTTTCACTTTTTCCTCAGCACTCAAATCCACTTCAGCTAAACTCTGTCCAAATCCCTCTGATATGATTCTTGCATTTTTACAACTCAATTGCCAAGGCTCCTTTGCGTTTGAACTGTCTTTGCTCTCGCCCGATGCATCATCAAAATGGCTTTCATCCACAAAATAATCTGCACTTAATGATAAATTCTCGAGAACTATTTTTTGGTGTGTTAGGTCAACCGCTGTTGTGAAATTATTGGTTTGCGACTCTGCCTGAACCACCAAATTTGTGATTTTATCGTCGCTGCTTACCGGAATGGTATCACCTCCATTGCACCCCATCAAAACAAAAGCCCATAGTAATAGGCTTTGTATGAAAGGATTAAAGATGGAATGGTTTTTCATGGCTTTTGTTTTTGAACCCAAGGCCTTAAACACCCAATTGGAATTTTACCCCCAAACGGGATGTCGATTTTCTTGGAGATGGAGCGAA
>JBEGUW010000011.1:0-6239 GCA_041178665.1 Bacteroidota bacterium | reverse complement strand
GCCTGAGGAAAAAATAAAATCACGAGATTTTTTCCTTTGAAATCACTAAGAGCAACCTTATTTTTTTCGGTATTAAAAAGACTAAAATCTGGAGCTTGTTGACCTTTTTGTAACGACATATACATATTTAATGGTGATGAAATAATAAATTAATTAACGGCTGCAAATATAAAATGTTCAAATGATTGCCCGGAATTGCTTCAGAAAAGCAATGATTTCAAAAAAAGGGACTAAAATTTGGGGCAAAGCACAGGAGCATCGGCCCTTGCTCTTATGGCATGCCACGACATAGAGATTTCGAAACCTCCACGATTTAAACTTGCCCTTGCTAACTTGGAAACATTGATATCGTAGCTAAGTCCAAATGAAAGTCGGTTTACATCCATTTTTAACACAGGTATAAACGCGTCGTTGTATCTATAATACATTCCTCCATGAACAGTGTAGTTCACGTCTCCCTCTGAACCAAAGACTTTAGAATACAACCCACCTGCGATAAGCTCTTGAAAAGGCATTTGCCGAGAATAATCACCATGAAAAGTAACATACGTAAACTCATCAAAATTCAATTTCAATCCCCCGGATAAAACAGTCTTCGGCAAATGCGGTATATCGCGATAAAATGAATTGGAAGGCTTATTAAAGTGATGATATGCCGCACCAGCAAAAAGATAGTGCTGCTCATCAGACCCGAATGAAGTATTAAAACTCATCCCCACAGACATATCGGTATATGCATACGAACCACGAAATGTTTCATTATCCGGCAAAAGATTGTCATACATGAAACCATCGTACTGACTATCTGTAGTAACACGTGAGCGATCAAGTCTTCTGTTTACCAAACCACCCATAAATCCCAACGAGAGATAGGATATCCGATTTGTGCTCAGCGCTTTATGGAAATTAACCGTAGGCAAAACGTGCACGGTTTGCAAATTCAATGATCCAGCTTTATCATAAAGCACTTGTCCACCTACCGTAAGATAATCTTGTCCCTTGCCAACCAAAAACTTATACTCTGCGTTGATAGAGCCCGTTTGAAAAGGATAGGTTATGCTTCCCCATTGGGTTCTGTAAACACCTTGAATACGAACATCCCCTTCGTAAATTCCAGCCAATGCGGGATTGCGAAGAAGCGGCGCTTCATAAAATTGCGAAAAGTGAAGATCCTGTGCCGATGCAACGCCAAGCTGAATTGCAAAAACAAAAGTTATAACGATACGAAAACTGATATGATTGATATTTTTTTTCACCTCACCAAGGTCACATCTCCTTTGATGGTAATTATCGTTCCATTTTCACAAAGCAAATCAATCATGTATACATATACATCAGGGGTTACATAAGCGCCTATTCTTTTACCATCCCAACCCGAAAGTTGATCGTTGGCTAAAAAATTATCTTTTACGTAAACCAATTGACCCCACCGGCTGAAAATTTTCATGGATTTGATTCGTTCAACTCCTCTACTTCGAGGGTAGAATATTTCATTGTATCCATCGCCATTAGGTGAAAATGTATTGGGTATAAAAATATTTTCTTTGGTACATGTAGCTAAGACATTCACTACATCTTTGGAAACGCAACCTTCCTTTGTATAAACGAATACGGTATACGTTGTAGAATACGATAGGGTGGCAACCGGATTCCTACAGTCCGCACAATTTAAAAATTGAGCAGGCACCCATTGAATGCGGGTAACATCTGCTGAGTAGGTTGGTTCTAGCCTTACTGGATAACCTGCCTTTACAGTAGTATCAGCACCTGCATCTACAATTGGATTGGGAATTACGCGCACATTGACTTTTCGAGATGAACTAAAACAATTGAAAGCATCTCTTCCTGTAACCGTATACACAGTAGTTTGATCCGGTTTGGCAACGGGATCAGGAATATCTAATTTATTTAATCCCAACGCAGGACTCCAACGATAGGAATCTGTTCCACTGGCTTGTAGCTTTACGGATCCTCCAAAACAGACAAAGGTATCCAAAGGCGCTATCAATGTTTGAGGCGATATAACTTTGACTTTGATTGAATCAACAGTGGAACATCCTGCAGAAGAAGTTCCTCGAACAAAATATATCGCATCCTGATCCGGATTTATAAAAGGCTGAGAACAATTACTACAACTGAGTAGCGAACTTCCAAACCATTCATAGTTATCTGCCCCAGTAGGGTTTAATTGTATAGCAGTACCTAAGCATAAATACGTATCTGCACCAGCCTCTAATTTAGGTATCGCATTTACATTCAAATCTAAGAATACAGTATCCCAACATCCTTTATCATTAGCCGCATAAAGACGAATAGGATAAATACCCGTTTTTCGGAATTGCTGGATCGGAGGCAATTTCAACGTTGAGCTGTTTCCATTGGTAAAGTCCCAAAACCATTGTGCAACCGGAGAATTGGTTGGAGACAATTCAACAGCATTAAATTGAACTTGATCGTCTTCACAAATCAATTGTCGGGATTGAGTAATCCCCATGTCGGGCCTCGACTGTATTTCAATCAGTTGGGGTTTTACCAATGAGTCTGTACATCCAAATTGAGTTGTGGACCGAAGCTTTACAGAATAAATACCTGGCTTACTGTAAAAATGTGAAGTTGTTTTTCCAACTCCAGTATTGCCATCACCAAAATCCCATATCCAATCAATAAAGCTATCGTTGGACAACGATAAATCGGTTAGCTTAACTGTACCCTCATCGCAGAAAAAGTTTTTATCTACACGAAAATTAGGTCGAACTTCTACAACACGAATAGAACCTGTACCAGGAACAAATGCCTGACATCCTCTATCATTGATAAAAAATATTTTAGGTCGGTACGTGCCCGTGTCTGCATATTGGTATTTAAATAAGGTGTCGTAAGGTAATGCTGGTGATATCAATCCATTGCCGTAATCAATTTTAACTTGGGCTGCATTGAGAGATGAAACCCTGAATTCAGCTATAAAGGGTTCACATGCATATGGATTAAACTTAGCTGTTCCAACAGGACCTAACACCACAATGGGAAGAGTAACAGAGGTGGCTTCGCAACCACCTGGACTAATCACTTTTAAATTTACTGGATAAGAGCCCGGTAAGGTATACAAACGAGACGGATCTTGAAGAGAAGAAGTTGACCCGTCTCCAAAGTCCCATTCAAATCGTTCAACATATTTTCCAGTAAATGAAAAAACTGCAGTAAAAGGAGGGCAATCAGCCGTATCCTTATTAACCGTAAATGATGAGGCTGGCATATCAACCAATACATACTCTTGTTTGGTCAGAAAGGATTCACATCCCAAATTATCACGAACGCGAAGAGAAACTGTTTTCTTGCCGGTTGTTTTATAAAATGCTCGTGGACTAGCAATAAAGGAAACCTGTCCTTCACCCAAATCCCACTGATAAGATGATAATGAAGTCTGATTTGTTGCTTCAAATTGTACAGCCCTATCCAAACAACTCGATTGCTGGTTGGTGAAAAAATCGACTCCAGGATTGGAAGTTTTAACGGCAACCTTTTGGATAGTTGAAATACAACCTCTACTATCCTTGGTTGTTAATCGAACATCAAAGCTTCCTGCATTTGCAAAAATATGTTCTATAGGTCCATCGATTATATTAACAGGTGGGGTCCCATCTCCAAAATCCCAAATACGTTCTAAAATATCATATGTTCCATCTCCGCTGGTTGCATCTTGAAATTTCACTGGCAAATTTGAACAACCTGAAAGTGGGGTCAGCGGAATGTAATCTGTAATACTTCCACCTACAAAAAAATCTTTAACAGGCGATTGATATACGCAGTTGTTGGTATCAATAATTCGAATTTGCATGGAATACAATCCTCGTTTTGCATTATCGCTGTATTTACACAATGTACTGATATCAATTTTTTTTGCGGTATCGCCCGTTTGACCGGTAAACCCACAGCCAAAATCCCAGTCGAACGACTTGATCATTGTAACATCATCCACTACTGCTTTTAGGTTCAAAAAAGTATCGCTAATACAAATAGGATTAACAAGAGATAAAAGATCGATCTTACTTTCATTGCTCACCCTAAACTTCAAGGTATCTGAATAGGTACATCCGTCACCGCTAACTTTTAGCGTAATGCTATATAAGCCAGACTGCGTATAAGTGTGTACAAAATTAGGCTTAGCAGTAGTATACACATCTTGTGTTCCATCACCAAAATCCCATTCCCATTTTTGTATGTTACCAACTGATAAATCTCGAATATTTCGCTCAAGTGGCTTGGAACAATCCAATAACGAATTAAATATAGCGATCACTCCCCGCACATTTACAAACTGCGGCTTAGTCAATGTTTTGGCACAGCCGTTCCCGTATACCGTTAATGATACATCGTATTTTCCCAGCATTTTAAATTGTCGGGAAACGTTTTTTTCCAACGAGCTGTCACCGTCATTGAACTTCCATTTATACCCGGTTGCGTCTGGACCCACATAATTGAAAGAAAATAATTGACTGGCACATGCATCTGCGGGCGATACAGTAAAATCAAATGGAGCTGGAGAAACTCCCACTTTAACATCCCAATTGTATTTACTTATACAGCCCAAGGGTGAACGAACATCAAGATTGACTTTATAAATCCCAGCTGAATTCAATTGGAATGCATCTGGAACTTCCAATGTGGAAGAATATACAATCGTGCCGCTTGCATTGGTTACATTCCACAACCAGCTTTGTACTTCAAGCGGATTTACAAATCGTACGTCAGGTTTTATAGTCAGTGGCGCACACCCACTATCTGGGAGATTGGTTCTTAATATGGCAGGTGGAGAGAGGATAATCATATCATCTACTCTCTTTTCTTTACTGCATCCAAAGGAATTGATTGTAGTCAACGAAACGCTGAATCTACCGAGAGTAGTGTACCGGTGTGTTACGAGTCTGGATGCAAACGGAGCACCTTGAGTAACCGTAGTACCATCTCCAAAATTCCAGGTTCTCGTAAGTACAGATCCTGTGCTATTATCGGTGAAGGTTACATCAAAAGGAGCAGCGCAATTGCTCACTTTATCTGCTACAAAGTCTGGAATCGGCAGTGGATTGATGGTTACGGTTTTTTGAGTCACGATCAAACAAGTACCAATTTGCGATTCTAAACGAACATTGTAATTTCCAGCTTGATCGAAATACTGATTTAAATTTTTTGATCGTGACACTTCACTGCCATTCACAAACCAAATGTTCAAAGAAGCATCAGGCTGTGATCCGTTAGTGAATAAAATATTCGATTGACTGCACCCCACCAAGGGACCTGTGAAATCACTTTTTACCTGAGGTGCAGGAACATTGAAGTCAAATGGAAACTCATTAGAACATCCATTGGAGTTGCTAACCTTCAACGTAATGCGGTAGGTACCTGCTTGTGTGAAAATTAAATCCGGTTCTGCTGCCGTGGGATTTGAAATAGTAACCGGTGTGTTTCCAGAGGCCGTCCAGAGATAGGTCTCTGCATTGAGACTGGAATTGATAGGTTTTGCGACAAATGGGAACTGACAAACATTGGCAGGTGCAAGATAAAAGCCGGCTTCCAATCGATTGAAAATGGTAATATAATTTGCTGCTGATTGTCCAATGGCTTCACAACCCGATTCGGTTTTTAGCGTGAGTCGAATTCGTTTTGTACCCGGATTTGAATAAATGTAGTTTACTACTGCAGCATTATTAGAAGTTGTATTTCCTTCACCAAAATCCCAAAATCTACTTATTATATTATCTCGATAGATTGTACCATTTGTAGGGTCTGTAACTTGACCGATGGTAGTAAGATCTCGAAAAATTACACCTAGTGGAGCACAACCTGAACGCACATCGGCATCAAAAGTAATTTGTGGTGCGGGATAAATAACCAATACCTGTGTAACAGCATCGGTTTCGTTAGCATTATTCTTTATGGTAAGGTTTATGTAGTACACTCCAGGCTGATCAAACGTCCAAGTTGGGTTTGTTTGTATTGATCTTCCAAGCGAACCAAAAGTCCATTCCGATGTAAAAACTCCACCAGTACTTAGGTTGTTAAATGTTACTGATATTCCCGCTTGGCCAACTGAAATGCACGATGCAGGCTTGTCAAATGAAAATGCTGCTTTCAATTGAGCTTTGGACTGCTGACTGAGCGCAATGCCTAAAAACAGAAAAAACAAACTCCTAAAGGCTTGTCGAATTGGCTTTTCAAATCTGTTTAATTTCAATATTGGCATC
>JBEGUW010000010.1:0-3003 GCA_041178665.1 Bacteroidota bacterium | reverse complement strand
TGGACGCACTTCAATTTTGTCATGTGTACGACGTTTGTCGCGACGGGTTTTCGATATTTTTCGTTTAGGATGTGCCATTTCCTTATTATAGGTTTTTTAGTTGTTTCAATTTTTCCCAACGGGCGTCTACAACTTCATCTGTTGCTGATCCATTGAGCGTTTCTAGTTTCTGAATCATTGCCTTGTCACAGGGTTTAATCTCTAGTTCATCACAATTCCGAATCATCGGTAATGCCAATAAACTGCTTTCATAAACGGGTTGGGAAATACTCAATTTGAATTCATGACTTCTTAGGTAAATCAACTCTACCCCTTCGTCTTCATGATCCGCAACAGCTTCTTCTTGACAGTCCAGTTTCACAATCAATAAATATCTAGCATCTATTGCCAAAGGCAAAGGCACCAAACATCTATGACAATCCACTGTAATGGAACCAGTCATGTGCAAACGCACATGCATCCAATTCACATTCTTATCAACCTCAACCGCCACAGAAACATCCGCTTTGTGTACTTCTTTACTCCCCAATTCTTCAAAGAACGTCTCGTCAACCCGGAAGTCTAACGCATGTTTGCCATCTTTCAATTTAACAAACTCAATACTCAGATCTTCCGCCTTGTCGAACATCGCTACTAAAACGAACGGCAAAAATACGCCATTTGCAGCGAAATACAAAGCGAAACCCGCAATTAATGTGAATAACAGAGGGCAAAAAAAATCCCGGCTCTTACACCGGGATTTCTATATCGATTATTAATGTTAATTAATCTCTTGAATCGTGATCCATTTCTAGATCAATATTCCCACAAATCGTGTTCGAAGATGAATAAGTCATTCTTGATTTCTTCAGCACGCAACAAAGACGCCAACCCATCTTGCTTGAACTCAGGCTTTTGGTTGATGTATCTGTCATCCCACTCAGACGTTTTTACGATGTAACTATCGAACAATCTGTGATGGTTAATGTGCTGATCCCAATTCAACTTCATCGCATCGTTGTAACGATTGAATACTTCAGATTTTGCCAAAGTAGCTCTACAATCGTCCATTTTCAACCAGAAAGGTTTTACATCGTAGGTTTGACCCATGATATTTTTTGGTTGAATTGGTGCGATACCAATGATGATTGGTTTGAATTCACCGTGCTTGTAATCAAAAACCCAGTCTTCCATGATTTCAAACTTCTGAATCAAATCCCAAGAGAAATACTCAGGAAATGAAGTATCAATCAAATCTGTTGGGTCATCAGAACCTGGACGTTGCTTAGACGTGGTAATGATTTCAGCAGTTGAACGAATGATATCTTCAGGTGTGATGACACGGTTGAATGAATCTGTTGCATACGCACGAACCAAACCCTTAGTTCCCAATTCCCAAAATACTTGAGAAATTGGATTCTTGGGCCAAGTCCATGAACGGTTCATTTTCTGACGCAAATCAATGACTCTCCAAACACGCTTCCGGAACTTCACATCAGCGTTGCGCAAATAAGGACGAGGCATCACAATCCCTTGCAAGTTGCGAATGTTTGTATCCTGGTTTACGTATTCTGGCTCATAGTGAGGTACAGCTGGATCGTCGTAATGCGTACCAATCGTTGGAATTACAATTTCAGCTTCCTTCTTGGGAGCATCAGCGGCTGGTTCCGACGTTGCTGGCTCAGATGTTCCTGAACCTTTCTTCGCTGGAGCGGGATCTCCACCCCATCCACCACCCCAATCTTGGGCTTGTAAACCTGCAGTTGCAGCGCATGCGAGAGTGATTAATATGCGTTTCATTGTGATTTTTATTTTTAGTTAACTGAACCCCCAACGTTGTCGAGGAATTTGGGCACTTTATCAGGACCGATTACTTTGATCTGATCGAATTGAATCAAATCACCAGGGCCCAACATTTTCAAGAATGCAGAAATAGGAGCCAAACTTGATCCGTTTACAACTTGAATCTTAGGTCCGTTTGTTCTACGTCCGATACAAGTGAAGCGGTACGACAATACATCATACTTTACACCATCGTATACGAAGTTATCCAAAGCTGCTACTGCATTGGCTTGAACTTTCATCGCTGCCAACGAAATAGGACCGCTAAATCCTACGCTACCCGCTTTGAATACTGGACGGGGAACGTTACGTACTTTGAATTTCTTAGAACCCATAGACACTGTACGACCGTCGGGCAACTTCGCAGTTACATTGATCATACATTCGTTACCATTACGAGTAGGAATGATCGCGTTGTAAGAACCGGGCTTGTTTGCACGCAAACTTACACCACCACCAGTTGCAGTTACACTCACGTTCTTGGGATCTACACCACCCACTGATACAGATATCGGGTTAGGAAGACCTACGTAAACCACGTTCAACTCATCTGCAGAAATCGCCGCTTGAGGAGCGAAAACGCTGTATTCAGCTTCAGTTTCATAGTTATCAGAACCACCACCATTGGGCTTTGGTACCTGAATACCTACCTTGTATTTCTGTGATCCAGGAGATGCGCTAGTTACTTTGTATTTACCAACACCATCCACAACCTCAATTGGACGACCGTTAACAGTCACAATCATTTGAGCTTTAGAGTTGTAAGCCGCCAACAAGATGTTGGCTTCGTAAGTTTGGTTTGTCAATACAGCCGAAGTTGAAGCAGAAACCACAGGGATCAATTTGTCGAACTTGTAGTCAGCAGCATTCACAGACTCCGCCAAAGCTTGCATTACTTCTGCTTCCATAGAGCGAGAATCGTTCTCCACTTTACTCAACATAGCAAATACACCAGCCAAAGGAGAATGCTCTAAATACATACTTACCCAAGTTTGCTCAGTTCCACTGCTGTTGGTTGCATTGTTGGCATACAAAGAGGTTTTCTCTTCGATGGCCTTCATGCGATCCATCAACATTTTTTTGGTTTCAGGCGAAGCAGCCAAAACTGGATCATTAGACGCTTTTTGCATCACAGCCAACATGTCTGTGCGGGCTTTGTTAATCGCATCTTGCAAATCTGTA
>JBEGUW010000009.1:0-39792 GCA_041178665.1 Bacteroidota bacterium | reverse complement strand
TTTACGTAAGCACCACCTACCAATAATAAATCGTGGCGGTTCCAAAGCATATCGCCATTGAATGTTGCTCCTTCATCCAATCTGAAAGCAGTAACATTGGCAATTACACCACTTAAGTAATCCAAGCGCAAGGCAGCCAATAGAGCGTTCAATCCATCCATAGGCAATGAGGTCACCCAACCAACAACGCCAAGCATTGATGAATTCATGCAAACACAATATAGGTCGCTATCGAAAAGGAAAGATAAACTGAAGCAGGTGGCGCAAATGAATCCGCTTACTGCTGCAATTTCTCCCAACATCAACAAGTTGGTAGTTACGAAATCCTTAAACATGAATCCTACCATTCCGTTGTGTGATGCGCCAAGACTCTCGCCGCGAGAACGGATGATGTGTGCAATAGGGAATGCTGAATACATCATTAATACGGTGGTTAGCATACTGCCCGCTTTGGCTAAGCCAGAGGCATCGGATCCCATAAAGTCCATTGCGCCCATGATGATGGCAATCTCCATGGATAATAAAACCAAAAGAGAAAGGAGTTGATAAATTGATGCAGTGTAAGAACGAATTCCCCCCTGCGAGTCAAAGTTTGATACAGCAGTGTTTAATTCTGCGTTCATGATTTTCTGATTAACCATTCCTGGAAAATCAAGTAGTGTTTGGTAAATTTTTTTCATATATATATTGATTAGCAAGTACAATTAAATCAATACTTTAGTCAAAATCAATAGATTTTATGACGATTATCATTTATTATCCACAAAATAGTCATAAAGGCTGAAATTATGTGAATAACTTAGTGAATCGACAAGATAAATCTCGTATAAATTTTTGAAAAACAATAATTGACGCATTAATAATTATTGAAATATCCGTCGTTCAACGAATAAGTTGAATAATTCCCGAAACACTATGTTTTGTTTGGGCGGGGAATTGATAATGCATTTGGTAGAAATAGGTGCCGGCCGGACATTCGGGTCCTGTGTTATTTACACGGCCATTCCAATTGGTATTCGGTTTTGTGGTTTGAAAAAGGAGTTCACCCCATCGATTCATAATGGTTATGTCGAATTCCCGGAGTCCCGCGGAAGGAACCTTAAATTCATCGTTGTAACCATCTTTGGCGCCAGGTGTAAAGACGTTCGCTAGGTAAATATAGAAATCGTGATTGATTTTTACGCAAAAGGTATCGTTACATTTTGGGTCGTTTTGATTGGTCGCAATGAGGCAAACAAACCTGCTGCCCGATATCAAATAGTCTTTACAAACATCGCCTTTGGAATAGGCTGTGTCTTGACCAAAAGTCTTTGGGAATGAGGTTTTGATGTCGTTTTTGCTGTTAAACGACCATTGTAACTGACTCGCATTGATGCTTTTATTGGTGAAGCAAAATAGGGGGGCTTGCGAACTATCGATATCAAAGTTGGCTTTGGTTGATGCGCTTATGACGAATGTTACACTGTCGATGGCGCTGCCTCCGCAGGGTTTATAGCCTTTAAGATACAGCGTGATTTTGCCGGTGGTTGCGGGATAAAACTTGGACGTTGCGCTCAAAGTATCGGAGAAGGTTCCTGATGCGGGATTCGCAGCAATCCATTTGAAGCAGGGGTAATTGACGATTTTTCCGTTGAGTTGAATGGATGATGTTGCGCAACCAGATACGGCGACGGTTCCGGCATCGATCGAACTGGGGTCGACAGGAATTTTGCAGCCATAATTGGTATAGGTCGCTTTCCCGTTGAGGGTGAAATTTACGGTCGCGCCATCTTCAGCTCCCCGTGTTCCATTTTGTTTTCTGAGGGAATCGATATGATAAATTACGGTATCGGCATTGGCTCCATTTCTTAGGATAAAGGTTCGGGTTGCTGCTGCGCCAAAATTGGCGAAATGGCCCGCGGTGTTGCCTGATTTTTGGACGGCGACATAAAGAGTATCGTTAAGTCCATCAAAACTTTGGGCGAGTTCATTCCAAGATTCGCTGGTGATTATCAATAATTGGGAATTCGCGGGGACTTTATCGGCGCTATTGAGAGGGATCAGTAGTCCACAGTTTCCCGCTGTTTTGATGGATTTATTGAGGTAGGTAATTTTGGCTCTGGTGGTGTTTGTCCAATTGGTGAGTCCACGCCAAGGGTTGCTGCCGCTATTCCAATTTACTCGGCCGGTGATATAAGTGGGAACATTAAAATTGGCTATGGTTACTGGGTTGGGGCCAATGATGAGGCGCACCATTTCGTTCTGACCTTCGTTTGAGCCATCGCATGCATCAACTAGTACACTAACGATTTCAAAGGCTTTTTTTGTTGTGGGCCAGCCATTTTTGAATGATTTACAGGGAGTTTGCCCATGCAAGGAAAGGGATAAAATGAAAAGTAAGCAAACCAACCCGATATGAATGTCACTTTTAAAGGAACGAAGTTTCATGTGGTGTTGGTTAATGTCAGCTCCGCACAACTAGAGTGTGGGAAATTGCGTTCAAAATTAGCTTATAACAATGATATAATAATTGCTAAAGTGCTAATTCCAAAGAATGTTGAATCATTGTAAGTGATTTTCTGTGGTTCAACAAAATTTTATTGATTGTTTATTATTTTTTTGTTATTGTTGAAAATACAAAAACTAAATTCGAACGCATATGAGTCAATTAATTACAAGAAGTGACATTTACAGGGGGAGGTTGAAATGGATCAAATGGTCTGTTTTCTCCGTGATTTTTTTATGGGGAATCCAAGTTTCAGCCCAAGTAAAATCAAATAATGAGCGCGCGGATACGGCTAACGCAGAAGGTATGGAGGAGGTTGTTGTGGTGGGTTATGGTACACAGAAAAAAAGCAACGTCACGGGTTCGATTTCTCAGGTGAAATCTAAAGATTTAGAGGATTTGCCACTGACACGAGTTGAGCAGGCTCTACAAGGTCGGGCATCGGGTGTTCAAATTCTTCAAAATTCAGGTCAGCCTGGATCGGGTTCGGTGGTTCGGATTCGCGGTACTGCATCTATTAATGGCTCAAATCCCCTTTATGTGGTTGATGGCGTTGTGATTGGTGGGGGTATCGATTTTTTGAATCCCAATGATATTGAAACAATTGAAGTGTTGAAGGATGCGGCTTCGGCGGCAATTTACGGCGCGCGTGGTGCCAATGGAGTTATCATCGTAACAACAAAAGCGGGAAAGAAAGGTGCGATGCGTGTTAATATTTCTTCTTACATGGGAACTCAAAACCCATGGAAAACCCTTCCGGTATTGAATGCAACGGAATATGCAACTCTACAAAATGAAATGGCGGCAGCAGCGGGTCAGGTTCCGGCCTATGCTAATCCGCGTGCATTGGGTCAGGGTACAGATTGGCAAAGTCAAGTTTTCAATCGGAATGCATCCATCAAAAACATCGATTTGAATTTGTCGGGCAGTACGGAACGAATCCAGTACTACGCTTCGGTGGCGAAATATGACCAAGAAGGTATTGTGGCACCAGGAAAATCGGACTTTTCGAGATTATCATCTCGTTTGAACACCACAGTAAAAGCTACTGATAGATTAAAGATTGGTTGGAATGCGGCATATACGCACAATCAAAGTATGACGGTGGCTGAGAATACTGAGTTTGGATCGCCTTTGGGTAGGGCCTTAAATATGGATCCTATTACACCTTTGTACGAAACGGATCCGAGTTTGCTTTCGCAAGGTCCCTATTCGGTGGGGGGTGTGTTGAGGAAAAATCTGGTCCGCGATGCCGGGGGGATTTATGGGATTTCGTCTAGGGTAACATCGGAGATTGTGAATCCCGTTGCGGCATTGTTAACCGATAATAGTATGGGTTGGAGCGACAAGTTGGTCAATAACACTTACGGAGAGTATGAATTGGCAAAAGGATTGAAATTCAGAAGCAGTATAGGGGTAGATTTGGCATTTTACGGGGGCAATGGATTTAGGCCTTCATATTATTTGAATGCTACGAATTCTTTGGATACCAATTTGGTTTCGCAGAATTTCAATCGTTCAATGACATGGATTTGGGACAATACTTTGGCTTATTCAAAGCAGATCGGGAAGCACAGTATTGATGCGGTGATTGGTCATTCGGCGCAGGAGACCAACGGTACATTCATTGGAGGTTCTAAGCGCGATATTCCAAGTCAAGATGCTGCAGATGCAACGATCAACTATGCAAGGAATACCAACAGCAGAGACGTTTACGGCGGGAAATGGGAGCGATATGCCATTGAATCATATTTCACACGTTTGAATTACAATTTTGATGGTCAATATTTGCTGACCGCGATTGTAAGAGCCGACGCATCATCGAGGTTTGGACCCAATTATCGCTGGGGTTATTTTCCATCGTTGAGTGCGGGCTGGAACTTACATGAGGCATCGTTTTGGAAGAGAAATCGTCTGGTGCAGGCATTGAAAATCAAATCGGGCTGGGGAATGAGCGGTAACGATGCGGCGGGTTCGTTGGAATATGCATCAACGATTGTGGGTGGCAGAAGTTATACGTTTGGTTCGGGGGAGGTGTTAACGAACGGTACTTCGCCGGCGCAGGTCGCCAATCCGGATTTGCATTGGGAAACGGTGACGCAAGTAAATATGGGTATGGAATCGCGGGTGTTTAAGAATTTCACTTTGGGTGTTGATTTGTATCAGAAGAATACGAGTGGTATGATGAGTAGGCCGGTATTGCCTGATTATATTGGAAACGACGCACCGACATCAAATGTGGGGACGATGTTAAACCGGGGGGTAGATATTGAGGCGGGTTTTGGCAAGACTTTTAACAGTGGGTTTTCGATGAGTGTTGGGGGCAATATATCATTTGTTCACAATGAGGTGGTATTGATTGGTAATCAAACGGGATTTTTAACTGGGGCGAAATGGGGTCCTCAGAGTTTGGAGATTTCTAGAATTACAGAGGGGCAGGCTATCGGACATTTTTATGGATATAAAACGGACGGGGTGTTTCAAACACAGTCCGAGGTTGCGGCTTACAAGAATGCGGATGGAAAGTTATTACAGTCAAAGGCGGTTGCGGGTGATTTGAAATTTGTGGATGAGAATGGCGATGGAGTGATTGATGAAAAGGACAGAACGGTGATTGGTAATCCTACGCCAGATTTTGTATATGGGTTAAATGTTTCTTTGAAATTCAAGGGCTTTGATTTGTTGATTTTTGGTCAAGGCGTTCAAGGAAATGATATTTACAATGCCACTAGGCGTTATGATTTGCCCACGGCGAACATGAATGCGTTGGCCTTGGGACGTTGGACGGGTGAGGGAAGTTCTCTTCAGTATCCTAGGTTGACATTCATGGACGTGAATAACAATTTTGCGCGTAGTTCTGATTTTTATGTGGAGGATGGAAGTTATTTCCGTTTAAAGAATCTACAGTTTGGTTATCGTTTGCCGGATCGGTTGATGAAGCGTATTCATATGGCAGGAATGCGGATTTATTATTCTGGCAGTAACATTTTGACTTTAACAAAGTATTCTGGTTTTGATCCAGAAATAGGAAGTGGTTATGGCATTGATCGGGGGATTTATCCTCAGGCGAGAATGCATTCTTTGGGTTTAAGCATTAATTTTTAATACGATGAAACAGATGAATAAATTTATCAAACGCAGTTTTATACTGTTAATACTTGTGGGAACGCAATGGGGTTGTAAGCGTGATTTTTTGGATGTAAAACCGGTGGCTCGTGAGTTGGAGATTAACTACTATCGCAATGAAGCGCAGGCCTACGAAGCTTTGGTTAGTATTTATGATGCATTGCAATGGAACGACCAAGGGGGGTTTACGATGTTTCGGATGTTGCTGAATGTGGCTTCAGATGAGTGCGGTGCTGGGGGTAGTGATGCATCAGATCAGCCAAGTTGGGTAGCATGGGATCAATTTAAAACGAATCCCAATTTGGGTCCGCAAGCGGGTTTTTGGAAAAAGAACTATCGTGGAATTTATAGAGCCAATTTGTTTTTGGAGAAGATTAATCAGATTCCTGACGCGAGTTCTGCATTTAAATCAAGGACTATTGCGGAAGCGAAGTGTTTAAGAGCGAAGTTTTACATGGATTTACTCCAATTGTTTGGTAGGGTTCCATTGATTACAAAAACATTGTTGCCATCTGATTATTATTCGGTGAAACAAGAAAATCCCGACGTGATTTTTTCTCAGATAGAGAGGGATTTGTTGGAGGCTATCCCTGATTTGCCATTGGCTACTGCGGTAGGTTCTGCTGAATTGGGCCGACTAACAAAAGGCGCTGCACAGGCTATGTTGGCCCGTGGTTACTTGTATATGAATCGCAACGATAAAATGGGCGATGTCGCAAAGTTGTGTGAAGAGGTGATTAATTCTAATGCGTATGATTTGGAGAAGAATTATGGCGATATTTTTAAACCTTCTAGTGAATTTGGCAAAGAGTCGGTTTTTGAAATTGCATATAGTGAAAATGCACGATCAGATTGGGGTTCATTTGGCTCGGGTTGGGGCGAAGGAAACGTGGCTGTACAATTTGTAGGCATGCGCGATTATAACGGACCTTTATTTGCTCCAGGTTGGGGGTTTGCTCCTGTCAATAAGTCTCTTGCCGATCTGTTGCGTGGCGATCCAAGATTTGCGCACACTATTATTGATGCGGATACAATTTCGGGGGGATCCTATTCTAAAGGATATCAAAATACAGGGTTCTTTATTCGGAAATATGCGCCTATCGCAGCAAATAAGGCATCTGATGGAGAGCCTGCGTTGAATTGGGGTAACAATATTAGGGAAATTAGATTTGCTGATGTTTTGTTAATGGCCGCCGAAGGCCTGGTCCGCAGCGGTGGTAGTGATGCAGCGGCACAGACTTATTTGAATCGCGTTCGCAACCGGGTTGGATTGTCAGCCATTGCATCAACGGGGAATTTGTTGCTATTGGATATATATAAAGAAAGGCAGTTGGAATTGGCAACAGAAGGACATAGGTTCTTTGATTTGGTAAGAACAAACCAAGCATCGAGCGTTTTATCTGTTGATGGATTTATAAAAGGAGTGAGTGAATTTTTGCCTATTCCGCAAAATGAAATCGATGCAAGTCAGGGTGTAATCACTCAAAATAAGGGTTACTAATAGAATTTTAATTTAAAATAGGATGAAAAAAAATAATGGGATTTGGATTGTAGCATCGTTACTGACATTGTCCGTCTTTGCTTGCAAAAGGGATCGAATTGAACTGAAAGATTTACCTGAAGCCGCATTTTCTGTTAGTTATGTGGATTCTAACAACATTAAACTAATCAGCACATCGCAGGGCGATCCTTTTTTGTTCAACTGGTCGATCGACGGCTTGGGGAATTTGTCGGGAAAGGAAGTGACAGCAAACATCGTAAAAAAGGGTAAATACAAGGTTTTGCTTACGGTATATGCTCAGGGTGGAAGTGATACGGTTTCTGGATACGTAGAAATTTTTAAAAACGATAAGCCGCCGTGTGCTGCTCCAATGGAGTTTATGACCGATTGCACTTCTCGGACATGGAAATTGGCAAAAAAGGCAGGTGCTTTATGGGTGGGTCCCCCAGATGGCAGTTCAACATGGTGGTATATTGATATGCCAGGAATTGTTTCTCGCGCTTGTACTTTTAATGATGAGTGGACATTTAACGGAGATGGTACGGTGAAATTCGATACCAAGGGAGATGTTTGGGGCGAGGCACTAATTGGACTTTCTCCCGATGGTTGTTTTCCAGATTCGTCGTATTCTGCCGACAGAAAGGCTTGGGGTAGCGGGGTTCATCAGTTTATGTTTACTGGCGGGGGAACTGACCCATTGATGCTAAAAATGGTTGGAAAAGGTGCCTACATCGGACTTCAAAAAGTAGCCAATGGAAAGGAAGTGAGTACACCTCAAATGGGCGTAGATTATAAGGTTTTATCGCAGACAAAAACGGCTACTGAACGTTTTACCGAGGTAGAAGTTAATTTCGGTGCCGGTCTTTGGCGTTTTACATTGTCGTCGCCTGAATAATGCGATTTTTAACTTTTTTTGGTGTTGGAATACTTTTATTTATAGCAAATGGTTGCAAGCAAAACGACCCTATTCCTTCGTTGTTGCTTTCTGATATTAACGTCTTAGAAGGCGACAGCTCACACGTTGTCCGATGTATCGTGTCACTGAATACTCCTAGTGGCCGGGATGTTAGATTTTTCTTTAAAACGACTTCTTCTACGGCAAAATCTGACGTGGATTATGCTTCCAAATCAGGAACAATTACCATTCCCGCGGGACAGCAGTCAGCTGAAATCTCATTGCAGATTTTTGGCGATACATCTGTGGAGTTGGATGAGGTTTTTTGGGTTTCTTTTTCTAGTCCAGAGGGGTTGAATATTCCCACGCCTTTTTGTACTGTTAAGATCAAGAATGACGATGCAGGTGTGATTTCAAACGTGGATGGGTATAATACGCCCAAGTCATATCCTGGATATGGGTTGATTTGGTCTGATGAGTTTGAAGGGAACAGTCTGAATTTGTCAAATTGGGTTTATGAGGTAGGTCAAGGCAATTGGGGTTGGGGCAATAATGAGCTTCAGTATTATCAGTCTGGTCCTAAGAATGTGGAGGTGAGTAATGGTAAATTGAAAATCACAGCAAGGAAGGAATCGGTACAAGGTGCGAATTATTCATCGGCTAGAATTAAAACCCAGGGCAAACAGTCTTTTGTTTTTGGTAGAATTGATATACGCGCAAAATTGCCTCAGGGACAGGGGTATTGGCCGGCATTGTGGATGTTGGGCGATAAGATTTCCACGGTGGGTTGGCCCGGTTGTGGTGAAATTGATATTATGGAATATAAGGGGAATATTCCCAATAGAGTATACGGCACACCGCATTGGAGTGATGTTGGAGGTGGGAATAGTTACATGACAAAAGAATTCAATTTAACTTCTGGGTCATTTGCCGATAAGTTTCATGTGTTTTCCTTGATTTGGGTTAAGGATCAAATGCAATGGTTTGTTGATGATCAGTTGTATTTCACATTCAAAGCTGCCAATGTGGGTAAGGCTGCTTATCCCTTTAACGAGCCTCATTTTTTCATTTTCAATGTGGCCGTGGGTGGCAACTTTGGCGGGAATCCTGATGTGAATACCAAATTCCCTCAGTCTATGGAGGTCGATTTTGTAAGAGTTTTTCAGTAATATTAATTTCATTCTGGGTGGATCAGTTTAGACTACAAAGAGGAAGGGGGCAACATCGTTGCCCCCTTCCTCTTTGTAGTTGGGATCGCTGAAATCAGCGTCTGTAAAATGTGAAATTCAATGCCTCAAATTGCGCTTGAGACAATGATACAATTAATGCTTACTCAAAGATCACAGGGATCACCTGTTGGCCTTCCTTTGCTGAGATTTTCAAATACCAAACGCCAGCTGATACTTGGACGTTGAACTCTTGTTGTTTGAGTTCACGGATCGACCATGTCTGTCCGATTTGGCCTTGAATGTTGACTAAAGAGATATTGACATCATGCAAAGGAGATAGGCAATTGAGAACAAAAGCACCGCTGCTTGGGTTGGGTGTCAACTTTAGCAGATTAGCAGGAATTTCTTTCAATCCGTTAACCGCGAATGTGACACAGGCTGAAGTGTCGGTGCAGCTATTTTCAGTCACTGAGATTGCGAATTTTCCATCTTGAGCCGGTGTGAAATCTTTGTTTGTTGCTCCAGCAATTTTAGCCATGCCATTATTGCAATCCAACCATTGGAATGTCGCTGCGGAATTGGTTGTCGTTGCCGAAAGTGTGTTCACACTTCTTGTTGTACCAACGTTGGCATTATTAATGGTGACATTAATGGTGTATTCGATGCTATCGCAGCCTTTATAGCCTTTGATGTAGTCTTTTACGGTTTTACTGGTTGTAACCACTTGAACGCCGGATGGAACTTTGTAGCTTCTGCAAGCGACGGGCGATAATGATAGTTTGGTTGCGGTAGACATTGTCAAATTGATTGTGATAAAGCTATCGCAACCTGCTTTGTTTAGACTAAAGAGGGTATCGTAATAGGTTCCAGAAGTGGTATATGTGTAATTGCCCGATGGACTCTTGTAACTATTGCATGCAGTGGGGGAAATAGTTCCATAGGTTGATGCGCTTACCACGGTGTATTCGATGGCACTATCGCAACCAGCAACGTTTTTGATGGTATCATAATAGACGCCGGGTTTTTTGAAGACCAAGCTACTATTTGTTGGGCAAACGATGAATTTACAGAGTTTGAGTGTGCGTTTTGCAGTGCTCGACTTGGTGATATTAACGATGTGGTAGTCAAAACTATCGCAACCCAAATAGGTTTTGAATTTATCTACATAAGTACCGCTTTGGGTTACTTTGGTGCCATTGGTTAAGGTTGCTTGCAGACATTCATTATAATAGATGAAGTTGGTATCTTTATATCCGATAGTCACGAAATAGGCGATTGAACTATCACATCCGGCTTTGTTAGAAATCGTGGCCTTGTAGGTGCCTGATTTCCGATATACAACGCCATTGTTGGGGTTGACGAACGAATCGCAAGCGCTCACTTTTATTCCTGAACTTGTGGGCTGATTGATGGTTAACTTGATTGTCATCACAGAATCGCAGCCTCTCCATGATTTGATGGTGTCTTGATATGTTCCTGATTTGATAATTGTCTTTTTCTTTGAAGGCAGAAGGTATTTGGAACATCGGGTGACGCTAAATTTTGCATAAGCCACGGTATCGCAGTAGGAACGACCTAAAACGAAATTGGATGTTGAATCTTGTAAGCGGAGATTGGCAAGGGTTGATTTGTTGCTGTTGCCAGATCCGTCTTTAAGTGTTGTGATACTTGTATTGTTTTTGTAGGGAGCACCATCGTCGTAACTTAATTGAAGCATCAAACCAGCTGTTCCGCTTTTGTATGTCTTGAACATCCCTTCACGGATTTCCTTGAAATTTCTGGCATAATTCCAAATGCGGGTTTCTTCTAAGGTGCCGCCGTATCCTGTTGCAGGGTCTACAATCCACACATCGGCGCCTTTTGATGAGTAGCTTAAAGCGAATGTTGCAGCCACTGAATCGGTAAGCGAACCGTCGATATACATTTTGATCATTGCACTATCATAGGTTACGGCCAAGTGATGCCAAGCATTGGTTGATAGGGTCATCGAGCTCTTAAGGGTTGTGGTTGAGCTTCCATCGAAGAATTGAACATCTACGCCGGCGCCATTTCCAGTTCCAAATCTGTATCCTTTTCCTTGATGCCATATGATTGGGGCACAATCCGCGCAAGGGCTAGAGCTGAAACTCTTGGCGTACATCCAAGTTTCTAGAGTGATTTGTGTAGGACTCAGTGATGAGGTTCCGCTAACTACTACTTGGTCGTTCACGCCATCAAAATTCAATGCCACCATCTGAGCAAAGGCTGTGGATGTTGAAAATAAAAATGCAATAACGGGTAATATTTTTTTCATTGATTTATTCTTAGATTTCAAATGTTACGAAAAAAATTGGGTATTCAAACAAATGTGCAAAAAAATTGCAGTTCCTTGATTCACAATTTCTTGTAGAGTCGGGCCCGGGTGATTATTAATCGCCTTCTATGATGGGATGTAGTAATTTTTATTTTTATTTAGTATTTCTATTCTGTCAGTTAGTCGATGACCAGCAAGCGCTGACTCCGGCCCTGATGAGAGTTACTTGAAATGCGTATGAAATAGATTCCTGGTTTGATGTTGATGGGCAAAGTGAAGTACTCTGAGGGGTTGAATGGGGTTTCGATGACGATCCGACCTAGATTGTCGGCGATAGACACAGTGCCATTTTTTACGGTAGAATTCAATGGATTATTCCCGGCAGTTATATTGATGTTCGAACCAACTTTTACAGGGTTTGGGCCAATCGAGAAAGGGGGATTTTCAAAATTTACCGTGTTATTTTTACAGGGCAATCGGTTCATGTATTGCCAAATTTCATTATTGAATCCAACGGCCATCGATGCTGATCCGCTGCCACCTGGTGCGTTACCCATTCGAATCAAAACCAATTTCTGACTTGGTACTACATCAATATATTGTCCGTTTTTTCCCCATGCGCAATACATATCGTTTGGCCCATCGGGGTTCAGACTGCCATTGAATTTTAGTTGAAATCCAGGTGCCATAAACGAGGATTTGCCATTGAGCCAGGTCAAATAACCATAACTTGGATTGATGGTTTGACTACTATTGGTTTGTTGTTTAAAAAACTGCGTGTCTGAAAGAATTGTTGTGCCGTCCCAAACTCCCTTGTTTAATAGGAGTAATCCAAATCTTGCCATAGTGCGCGCATTGGAAAAATAAACGTTTAAGTAACCGGATTTTACAAATAATCCTTTCATCCCAATTTTTGTAGTGAATTTCTTGGTGATATAACTATTTAAATTACCACCTGTTGCGCTTTCGATAACCTTGTCAAGTAGTGTGTAAGGTGCGTTATGATAGGCCCAGCGACTGCCAGCGTTTGCTTTGAAGGTTAAGCACGATGCAAGGGTGCAGTCTGGGTCAGCCCCAGCATCGTTGAGCCCTGTTGTCATCGTTAAGTGATGTCTAATGGTAACGCTATCTTCCTGAGCTGATGTTAAAGAGCTCCAACCCTTTCCCAAATACTTGTTGCTTGATTCTTGGATTTTTAATAATCCATCTTGCTGCGCCAGTCCGATGCTAAATGCGGTAAGTGTTTTGCCCGCTGATGCCCAATACCAGATACTGTCTTGCGTAAAATTTCCGAAATATTTCTCAAGGACAATCTTTCCGTCTTTCAATACGATGAAGGCCTTTGTGTTTTTTTGATTGAGGTAGTTGTATAAGCTATCGATATTCTCGTTACACCAACCGAGGCTGCTCGGTGTAATGGTTTCCCAGTTGCCGGTGAGTGGCGGGAAATATGAGGTCTGTGCTGTGGCAAATCGACTTGATAAAAATACTAAAACAAGCAATAACAAACTTTTCTTGTTGAGTGATGTGTTTTTCATTGGAGTGATTTTGGTGGTGATTGACTGTCTGATTGATTTTTACTTAGGGAATTTTACTATTCAAAGGTAAATGGAAGTTTTTGAGTAATTTGGACGCAATGAAAAGGTTAGGGTTAAAAGTAGCAATGATTTTTCTTTTTGTTTGCGTCAATTGCTTGTCGATTTCTGCGCAACCAGCTGATATTGTTGAGCGTATGCGGGCCAAGGACGACAGTATAATGTTCAAGGCCTTGTTTGATTTGGCGCTTACGGACGGACATGCATACAAGCGGTTGGGGGAGTTGTGTAAAGGTGTGGGTTCCAGATTGAGTGGTTCTGACAATGCCGAAAGAGGAATTGTATGGGCTCTTTCGATGTTAAAATCCTATCAATTTGATACTGTATTTACCCAGCCTGTGATGGTGCCTCGATGGGAAAGGGGAGAAATCGAATCGGTGAAATTGTATTCAAAAGTGCTAACGAATCATCTGAAGTCGGGCAAGTCCAGCGACGATTATAATTGTGAGGCCTTTGTTGAAGCCAATCCCAAACCCCAGAAATTTTATCCCTTAAACGCTTGTGCCTTGGGTGGTTCTGTGGGCGGACATGTTGCGGGGACCGTAATTGTGGTGAATAGCAATCGTGCGTTGGATAGTTTGGGGAAAGGGGGGCTATTGCGTGGTAAAATCGTATTGCTAAATCGGGCGTTTGATGAAACACTGTTGAATACCTTTCAGGCCTATGGTGGTTGCGTAAGTCAGCGTGTCAATGGCGCAGTTCCTTGCTCAAAATATGGTGCCTTGGCGGTTTTGGTGAGAAGTATGAGCAATCGATGTGATTTGCATCCGCATACTGGGGTGACACACTACGAGGACTCAGTGACCAAAATTCCGATGGTGGCGGTGGCAACGGCGGTGGCGGATTTGTTGGAGGATATTTGCGCGATCGACCCAAATCATCGTGTTGAAATTGAGTTGAATTGTAGAACGCTGCCGGATCGGTTGAGTGCCAATGTGATTGCGAGTTCGGTGGGGTCACAGTATCCGGAAAAAATCATCGACTTTGGTGGACATTTTGATAGTTGGGATGAGGGCGAAGGGGCACACGACGATGGGGCAGGTTGCATGCATGCCTTTGAAGCGCTGCGATTGCTGAAGGCTTTGGGCTATACGCCACGTCATACTTTGCGATGCGTATTTTGGATCAACGAAGAAAACGGATTGCGCGGTGGTACGGAATATGCGCGTTTGGCGGCGGAGAGAGGCGAAAATCACATTGCAGCTTTAGAGAGTGATCGCGGTGGATTTGTGCCAAGGGGCTTTGGGGTGGATTCTGCTATTATGCCGGGGGTGAAAATGTATCAAAAACTATTGGATGCCTATGGGATTGGTACGATTGAAAAAGGCGGGGGCGGGGCAGACATCGGACCCTTAAAGAAGGTGAATCCGAATACGACATTTGTGAGTTTTATTCCAGATTCTCAGCGCTACTTTGATGTGCATCACGCCGAAACTGACGTGTTTGAAAATGTTAATAAGAGGGAATTACACTTGGGTGCGGCCGCAGTGGCGGCAATGATTTATATACTAGATCAGCAATTGGATTAAGGCTTTATCTGCCTTAGTTGGGGATTGTGTTGCGATTTTCCGTAAAAAACTATGGCACAGTTGCGTTTTTCCGTAATGATTGCCTTGTAATAAGTTACAATTTCGAATCTCAGGATTTTATAGCAACTGAGATGAAATTTGATTTGTATAGCTTGTTTATGTATGCCGGGTTTTTGGGTATAATATGTATTTTGATGGCTGAAATATGGATGCAGCGAAAACAAAAAATCGCATTATATAACGTGGCTGATACGATAACAAATGTGAGCTGTGGCATGAGTGATCGATTGTTTAGTTTGTTTTTTGATGGTGCGCAATATGTGATTTGGTCGGCCATTGGCAATCGATTTGGGATTTTTGCAATGCCCCAGGGATGGTTGGGTGTAATTTTATGTTTATTGGTTACAGATTTTGTTTGGTATTGGTATCATAGGCTTGGACATGAAGTGAGGTTTTTGTGGGCCGTTCATAGTTTGCATCATCAAAGTGAGCATTACAATATTTCCGTGGGTTTTCGGATTTCAATTTTTCAGTATATCGTTAGGACGTGCTTTTGGATTGCCCTTCCTATTTTGGGATTTTCTGCCGACGTGATTGTGCTGGTTTTAGTAGGCCATGCCTTGTATCAACTCCTATTGCATACTCAAGTGGTGCCTAAGCTAGGGTTCATTGAGAAAGTCCTTGTCACGCCGAGTACACACAGGGTCCATCATGGAGTGAATGATCGCTATCTCGACAAGAACTATGGGGGGATGTTTGTGATTTGGGATCGTCTTTTTGGAACTTACGAGCCGGAAACTGAAGTTGTGAAATATGGCATTACCGATCAAACAGGAAATATGACCATTTTGGCGGCGCATACATATGGGTTTAGACAGTTGATGCTGCCATTAAAGTTGGGTCAACGGATTGAAGATGTATTTGCCTTTTTCTTTAGCAAGCCAAAGGATGTTCCAGATTATATGGTGGGAAAGACCAAGATACCAGCGAAGCAATTTCAACCCATTGATGATCAAAAAAACTATGTCTTGGCGCAGATTATTTTGTGTGCCTTGGGCCTGTTCTATATGATTTTTTGGTCGAAGGGATGGGATATGTCTCTAAAATCCACCTGTGCCATTTTTATTTGCTGGGGGATTCTCAGCGCCAGTGTCCGTTGGCATAAATATTTAGGGATATATTTTTGTCAGGAGGGCTTTAGAATCTTCCTTTGGGGTTTCCTTTTTTTTACGTTGGGTAAGACCGGCTGCATCCCGATTTTTTCGTCTTATATAATGATTTGCATTACCCTGTTGTTTGCGTTATTATATATTGGAAAGTTGAAAAATCAACTTCATTAGTTTCCATTTTTCTCCGCGTTTGGCGGTGGGTAGCGCTTCTTGGTATTTCCACATTAATGTTTCCCATTCTTGTACTTTTGGGTTGTTTTTATCGTCGATGGCCTTCTGATTGAAATCAAATTCGTCCGTTGTGCTCAATACCATGGTGAGTCGGTTTTCGATGCGATAAATACTGCAATCCAGAATGCCCGACGCCTTTATACTCGCCAGTATTTCTGGCCAAACAGCCTGGTGATGCGCTTCGTATTCAGCAATCAGATGTGGGTCGTTTTTTAGGTCGAGGGCGAGTGCAAATTGCTTCATGGTTTTGGGCGGTTCGTTTTTTAATTACAATGTTGTTGCAGAATTCGCCAATGCTGAAATTCTTTTTGCGAAAATCGCAACGGCGACGAAGCAAAGGGCTGGGACGAGGTAGGCGTATTGGATGCTAGATTGATCCGATAGAAATCCCATTGCAAGTGGGAAAATGGCGCCGCCCACGATGCTCATGATTAGCAAGGAAGAAGCCATCGGTGGGGATTGTTTGAGTTGGCCCAACGACAAACTAAAAATGCTGGGGAACATGATACTCATGAAAAATTGCAATAGAATGAGGATCCACATACCTGCTGCGCTGGCGTTGAGCGACACAAATAAGCATAAAACGATGCAAATGCTTGCGTAAATCAATAGGAGTTTGGCTGCAGGAATAAATCGCATCAAAAAAGTACCTAGGAATCGGCCGGTCATGAAAAGCAATAAACCTGCCGAGAGCGCAGTGGCTGCAACGGATTCTTGGATATGGCTGTGGATTGTGGCGTATCGAATAAAGAAACTTCCCACGCCCACTTGCGCACCCACGTAGCAAAATTGAGCCAATAAGCCGAGGTTGTAGTTGGGCGCGGTGAGTAAACTGCGAATTTGCTGCACCAAGGAGAGATTGGGTTGGAGGTAAGGTTCGGTGGGGTTTAGGAAGTTGCTCGATTTTGGATTGTCTTGCGATTCTGTATTTTGGCTCGATGGGATTTCTGGCAATTTGATCCAGCCTCGCCAAAAAGCTCTGCCCAGTGAAACGGTAATTATCGCGATGAAGAAATAGGGTTTGATGAGCTTTTCGGCTTGTATCGAGAGTGTGTCAGCAATTTCGTCTGGTGTTACAGCAATGGCATTTGAGGCGATATCGGTGGTTGAATTTGGAAATAGAATCATCCCACCCACAAAGACGGAAATCACGGCACCGAGGCCATTGAATGATTGCGCCAGATTGAGGCGGGTGGTGGCTGTTTCGGGTTTCCCTAAAAGCGTTACCAAAGGATTCGCGGCTGTTTCAAGGAATGTGAGACCGGCTGCCATCGTAAATAAACCGGCAAGTGCGGCGTAGAATTGTTGCTGGGAGCCAAAGGCACCGACCATTAACGCGCCAACACCAAATAGCATCAAACCCACTGTGATTGCTTTGGTGTAGCCGTATCGTTTGATATAGGCGCCGGCGGGAAGCGCCATGATAAAGTATCCGATGTAGAAGGCAGAATCCACAAGCGCCGATTGTAGGTCGGATAGTTCGCAAACTTTTTTCAGATGCGGAATCAGCAGGGGGTTGAGGTTATGGGCGATGGCCCAGAGGAAAAAGAGGGAGTAGATATAGCGCATCGTGGAGAGTTATTGGATTGGATTTTTTGTGAGGAATTGTATGCGGTGACTCAATTTGCCGCGCGACGGATTTTTATTTGGAGTGTATTGTCGGTGGGATGCTCGGAAAAGAGGACGAGGTAGCCACCCCCGCCAGCACCGGAGAGTTTATGTCCGAGGATCGAGGGTGATTCTGTATAACACTGTTGGATGGTATTTTGAATGCTGCTGGTGGTCATGTTCGGGAACATCTGAATCTGGGCTTCAAAGGATGCGGTCATTGCTTTTCCAACTCCACGGGCGTCTTTATTTGTCGCTGCGAGGAATAGGTTTGCTGCAGCGGCGGCCAGGGCCGCCGCTGCAGCCGGTTCTATGCGGGTGTTCTCCAAAACTGAATACCCTGCTTCACGCTCGCCGAGAGGTAATAACCACAATCGCGATTCAAGGAACGCCAAAACATCATCGTTTAAAATCGTTTCGATTCTACTGGGCCAATAACTGCCGGGCTCGCCATATTTTATGCAATTTAGCCCAGGAAATACCACGCCAATGGCATCCTGTGAACCCGCCACATCTTTGGTGCCAGGAGGATTTTCAAAACAGAACAAGGTCTTAGCCAATAACTCGCGATTTCCATCGGGGATCTGCGTTTTCCAAAGTTCTATGGCGGCTTTACGGGTACTAGACGACATCCCGCTGCGGTTGTTGAAATCGTGTGTTGGTTCTACGGATATGGTGATCACCGGTCCACTAGCCAACGCATTCACAAACGGTTGATCGAGCCATCCCCCTGCCAAATCAAGTCGATAAGGGATGTCGCAAATCGTGCGCAACGCGGTCGTGCTTCTGGGGGGCAAATTTTCCGCGGGGATGCGATCCAAAACAATGTATTCGATGCCATGTTGGGACATGAGTGCTTTTTTTTCGGCGGAATCTCCATCTGCATTCACCACAAAAACATCGGGTTTGATTTCTAGCAATTCGGGTAAAAAATCGAGGTGTCCGGATCCGCGACTTACACGGGCTTGAAAAACAGAATCTAACGCATCGAGGCAAAAAGCACGCTCGGATTGGTTGATGATTGGGTATCGGCCTTTGAGCGAAAATACGGTTTCATCGCTGCCGATACAGGCGAAAACTTGACCAAAATCGGCCGCGGTTTTCAAAAAGGCGATGTGTCCGCTATGCATCATATCAAAACATCCTGAGACCAAAACTTTTCGCATATCCTTTTTCCGTGTTAAATTGCCTGCAAAATATGAAAAGAATACGGCATTCGGTGGTTTTTTTGGTGGGTTTGATGGGGTTGGTGCAGGGATTTTTTGGCGGTGGCGGTTTGATGGCGAAAGGGTTCAGTGCGGATAGTATAGCCCCAAAAATGCAGTGGTTCGCCGATGCTAAGTTGGGAATCTTTATTCACTGGGGGATTTACGCGGTGGAAGGGACATCGGAAAGTTGGAGTTTTCATAGCCGAAATACGACATATCCCTATTATATGGGTCAGCTGAAAGGCTTCGGTGCGGAAAAATATGACCCTAAAGCGTGGGCGACATTGATTAAAGAGAGCGGTGCGCAATATGCGGTGATTACGACCCAGCATCACGATGGCGTTGCCTTGTGGAACACCCAGCAATTGACCCCAAACACGCCTTGGAGTTTGAGTGCAAAGGATCCTTTGAAAATGCAAAAACCTGCTTTGTGGAATGCGAAATTGCCTTTGAGTGTTGTCGCACAATCCCCTGCCAAACGCGATGTGATTGCTCCTTTTGCTTCCGCCCTCCGGGAACAAGGTCTTAAGTTTGGCGCGTATTATTCGCTTTTGGATTGGTCGCACAACGATTATCCGGGTTTTTATAACGATCAAGGTCGGTATAAATTGGCAGAGGATCCGATGCGATGGCAGCGCTTTCTACAATTTATGCACGGTCAGATTGGCGAGTTGAGTACACAGTTTCACCCCGATTTGTTTTGGTTTGATGGGGACTGGGAGCATAGCAATGAGGAGTGGAATGCGCCAAAGATCCGTCGGGATATATTGACCGCCAACCCCAATGCCATCATGAACGGACGGTTGCAGGGTTACGGTGATTATGCAACGCCAGAACAGAATATGCCGATAGAAAGACCCACTCTCGTTGGATTGGATGGGAAAGCGCACGGCACTTTGTGGGAGTTGTGTATGACGAGCAACGACAACTGGGGATGGCGTCCGAACGATACATTGATGAAGACTTCGAACGAAGTGATTCGAATTTTTTCGGAGTGTTTGGGGATGGGCGGAAATTTGTTGTTGGATATTGGGCCCAAGGCCGATGGCACGATTACTTGGGAACAAACCCGATTGCTAAAAGATTTGGGTCGTTGGACGAGCAAGCACGCCGAAGCCATTTATGGTAGTTTGGCGGGGATGCCAGCGGGACATTTCTATGGTCCAAGCACGATTAGCAAGGATTCTACGATTTTGTATTTGTTTTTAACGCAAGTACAAGGGATTGACAAAGACGATAAATACATCAATGAGGAAGAATTGGAGGAGGCTATAAACGAAGTGTTGGGCAAAGTGGGAGATGATCATATCGAATTGGATGGCAGTTCTGGTTTGACGTGTTCGGTGATGGTAAAGGGATTGAGGAATGAGATTTTATCGGCGGAAGTGTTGGGCGTTGAAGGCAAATTGAGGCCCAAAGTCGTGGGTAAAATCTCCTGGAGTTCGGTGCCCGGGACGGTGTTTATGGAGGTGCCGGTGGATGCATTAGATTCAGATGTTACCGTGTTGAAGTTGAAGTTGAAAGGCCCGCTTTCGTTGTATCGTGGTGCGGGGGGATTTCATTAAGTGGTGGGGATTTCATTAAAGAAAAATTGAATAAAGGTGAAAAATCAAATGAGAAATATAGGTTTTCAGACAGCTAAGCTGAATGGATTTAAACTAGGGGTTCTTCTGTTTTGCTGTTCGATAAGCAGCGCCGTTTTGGCACAGGAGCATCATTTGCAGAAGTACTATCCGCCCACGGATACGTTGGTGCAGCAGAAATTGGCGGCATGGGGTGATATGAAGTTTGGATTGTTGATGCACTGGGGACCCTACTCGCAATGGGGGATTGTGGAGAGTTGGAGTATTTGTCCGGAAGACGAACCGTGGTGCGAGCGTCGCGGGCCGTATGCCCAGAATTATTTTGAGTACAAGAAGGCGTATGAGGGCTTGCAGAATACGTTCAATCCGGTGAAATTCAATCCAGAGAAATGGGCCTCCGCGGCCCGCGACGCGGGGATGAAGTACATGGTGTTCACCACCAAACACCACGATGGGTTTGCCATGTTCGATACCAAGTACAGCGATTACAAGATCACATCGCCCAATACCCCATTCCATACGAATCCTAGGGCGAACATCGCCAAGGAAGTATTTGATGCCTTTCGCAAGGAGGGACTTTGGGTTGGGGCATATTTCTCAAAACCCGATTGGCACAGTCCGTATTATTGGGATCCGTATTTCCCGCCGATGGACAGAAATCCGAATTATGATTTGGAGCGGTATCCTAAGAAGTGGGACAAGTTTCGTCAGTATAGCACAAATCAAATTAAGGAATTGGTAAGGGATTATGGCAAGATGGATTTGTTGTGGTTGGACGGCGGACAGGTGCAGCCGGCATCGCCCGGATCGGGATTGTGGAAAGGAAAGGTCATCAACCAAGACATCAAAATGGATGAAATCGCGAAGATGGCGCGCAGTTATCAGCCGGGGTTGATTGTGGTGGATCGCGCGGTGGAGGGTCCGAATCAGAATTATCTCACTCCAGAGCAACAGATACCTCAGAAGCCACTGAGTTATCCTTGGGAGACCTGTATGACGATGGGCGGGAGTTGGAGTTACGTGAAAAATGAGCAGTACAAGTCTATCAACGAGATTATTTACAATTTGTGTTTGATTGTTTCTCGGGGAGGGAATTATTTGCTGAATATCGCGCCCAGTGCCACGGGGGAGTGGGATTCTGCGGCTTACAAGCGATTGGAGGAAATTGGGGCTTGGATGAAGGTGAATGGCGAGGCCATTTACGGCACGGAGCCCATTGCGCCATATTTTCAATGGAAGTATAAGGCCCAAGAGTGGATGTTTACTTCGAAATTGGAGAATGGGAAGTGGGTGGTATATGCGATTTTGAGGGATGATATTGATTTGGGTAAGGAGTTGCGATTGGATTTGGGTGAATTGGCAAGGGTTTGGTCTGAGCGGAGGGATTCAATGTTGCCCAAGGATGAGGCCAGAAAGGTTGTGTCGAGGTGTAGGGTTCAGTTGTTGGGTTATGATATGAAGATGGAAACGGTTTCTGTTGTGGGTGATCAGACATTGAAGTTGCCCAAGGAGGTGGCCTATCAAGTTAGGAAAGTGGAATCGGTGGGGCCGAGCGGCAGTAGAATCATCAAGCCGGAATCTTATCGCGATATGCCGCCGGCTTTGGTTTGGCGATTAGAGTTTGAGTGATAATACGCTTTGAGTGATATTGGGTCAAAAAAAAGGGCCTCGTCGTAGACGAGGCCCTTTAAAGAAATGAAGATGATTGATTATCCTGCGTTACTTACGTTTACTGCATTTAAACCTTTCTTACCGTCTTTCAGTTCGAAATTAACGGTATCGCCTTCGCGAATTTCGTCTTTCAAACCGGTTACGTGTACGAAATACTCTTGACCGTCTTCGTTGTCGATGATGAAACCATAGCCTTTGCTGTGGTTGAAGAATTTAACAGAACCTGTTTTCATGAATTGATAATTAGTATTTTTATTATAAAATTGAGCGGGAAAGATAAGTCCCTTTTTTGTAAAAACAACTTTTTTATCAGTAAAATGTATAATTATTACTGATTAAGCCGCTACGCCTAAAGATTTCATGTATCTGATGTGCGAACCGACAGCATATGCGAAGGTTGGCATCTCGTTATATTTAACATTGTACTTCTCACACAATGGCACCAGTATCTTGTTCATTTCGGGGTAGTGCACGTGGCTTATGTTAGGAAATAAGTGATGTTCTGTTTGGAAATTCAATCCACCCATGAACCATGTCGCAAAAGGAGATTTGGTTGCAAAGTTGTTGGTTGTCATCACCTGGTGAACTGCCCATTCATTTGGAAGACGCTCGGTAGGGATATCATACTGAGTTGCATCTTCAAAGTGTAAGTCTTCAACCGCGTGGGCCAACTGGAATACCAAGCTCAATACAATGCCCATAGAAATTTGCATCATCATATAGCACAAGAATCCATATCCAATACCCAAGAAATAGAGTGGTGCAACAACATACAAAGCAGTGTAAACAATTTTGGCTGACCAGAAAATCAGGTGCTCGCTCAAACTCATTTTTGGCATCGGCTGCTCATTCACCGCTTTGTTGAAATACTTCATAAAGTCGTTGGCGTACATCCAAAAAATGATTGAAATGCCATACAAAAAGAACATATACAAATGTTGGTTCTTATGGTAGGGTTTGAAAGGCTGTGATTCACAATGGCGAAGGATAGGTGCTTTGGCGATATCATCGTCTAATCCGTCTACGTTAGTCCAAGTGTGATGCAAGGTGTTGTGTTTGAATTTCCAGATAAAGGCATGACTTCCCATTAGGCTCAATGAGTTGCCGAACAATTTGTTTACCCAACCTTTAGATGAAAATGCGCCATGACAGGCATCATGCATAACATTAAATCCAGTGAATGTGTGCATTTGGCCGATCAAGACAAACAAAATAACGCTGCCCCACATCGGCATAGGAATGCCAACTGCTGGAATATTTAATGCAAGAATTAAGAGTATTGGTGTAGTGATAAGAGCGAATGCGGTCTTCATCCACAAGCGGATGTCGCCGTTCTTTGAAAGTTTTCTAGAAGTAAAGTACTCGTCAACTTGAGACCTTAGTTCATTGAAAAAATCATTGCCGTTATTAGTAAATCCTATGGGTTTCGTTGCCATGGCACAAAATTAGGTGAAATTTATTTGTCTAAGTTCAAGATTACTTTAAATGTCTGATTTCTTACACAAAGAGAATGAGTGAATTGACTAAAAAACGATACCAAATCGTATTCCCGAATTGAAATTCAAATTGAGCTGACTGTTGCTTCCCATGGGGATGCTGCGCGTGTCGCTGAAGGTGCCGTCGGAGGTCGTAATGTTACTATTTCCGTACTTTTGATGCATAAACCCATATCCGATTTCTGTGCCAACAAAGACACCTTTGGCCACATAAAAATCGATGCCATAGAGAAGATTTATTCCAATAGTACTGGCTTTTGTTACTTTATTGTTAAATGTGCCACCGGTATAATAATTCTGACCATCTTTAGAATTTGTGATGTTGTATTCGTAGTTGCGTTTTCCAATGGGTAATTCAACGCCCCAATAGGGAGAAAGGCGGTGCGTATGTTTGCCATTCATCGCTTGGTGTTTTTCGAATCCCGGAGCAATAAGGCCTACGAACTCTGTAATGCTGCGCTCCATCAAACCAGAACCTTGGTTGATGATCGTGACTTCCTTGCTCTGTGTTGCCATCACACGGGTGCGTAAAACAAATTGATTTTGGATAAATCTTCTAAATTTTATCTCTTCAATGCCAATCCGGATAGCCGAATTTCCTGTTTGTAATAACAACGTGGCTTCGGTACTCCAGTCGCCGGCCTTCGGATAAAATCGGTGCGCGTCGTTTAGCAAATGTTCTTCTTTGGTAACCGGTGTTTCATTGGGTGCCTCGATTGTTGTGGATGAATTCTGGCCTTTTAAGCAGGAAAGGCTCACTAACATAATTGCAAAGAAATGCGACTTCATGCATCAAATATCCATCGTTTACAGCGAATTATCGATAGTACAGCGGGGATTTCTGTGGACAAGGATTAGGAATGAAGTACGACCTTTGTGGTTGATGCGCGCATTTTATCGTCTCTTGGGTTTATTGATAGCCATATTTTGGGTGGCCGATGCTCATGCGCAAAATGATTCATTTCCTTGGAATCCCAAAGACAGTATTCGATTGTCGTTGAATGAAACACCCTCGTATTCCCTATGGTTTGATTCAAAAATTTCTACCATTTCTGGTGAAACGGTCACAATTAGCGGGTATCGCTATGGAATCCTTTGGGATAAAATGGCGGCCTACACCGGATATTATTACTCAGATTACAAGCAAATCAACGGCAAAAACTACGATTCCTATAAGTTCTCGTATTTGAGTAGCACGTTTGAATATGAATTGTATCGCACCCATCGTTTTGGGGTGACAGGATTTGGTCAAGTGGGAGCGGGGTATCGAATTTTACGATTTTCCGACAGCCGGCCTCAACAAACGCGATTCATGATGCCCCTTGAATTTGGCGTAAATGGTTCGGTCCGATTCCTTCGCTATTTTGGTGTTAGCGCGGGTGTGGGTTCACGGGTTGCTCTTTTTCGCGGAGGTCAGAATTTTACAGGCCCCATTTATTTTATCGGGTTTACCTGCTTTCCAAGCACGATGTATAGAGACGCCAAGCGAATTTTTCATCGCCCCGCTGATCGGATTTGGTAATTACTTTTTCTCTTTCTCTGAATCGAGATGAGCAAGAAAATCTACCATTTTGTCCACGTCTACACGGTTAGCCACAATCTTGCGATTGGCATCCAAAACAAAAATGGTTGGCGATACATTTATATGGTAGCTATATAGATTGTCAGCATATTTCTGACTTTGAACTTCGCCGCGAATCAGATGCGTGAAAGTTTGGGTTTCAGGGTGAGAATTATAATACTCCTCCCATTCCTTCTTTTTATCGCCGCTAGATAAAGCAACAACTTTCCATCCTTTGTCTTTGTTGTCGGCGAGTATTTTTGCCAATTTTGGCATTACCTCTTTGCAATGTCCGCAAGTGGGATCCCAGAAAATTAAGATGACATATTGACCACGGATTTTGTCGGTATTTACCCAGTTTCCTTTGATGTCTTTCAGTTCCAACTCGGGTGCGGTTTCGCCAATTAACGTATGGGCTCTGCGGAAGGCGTTTTCACACATTTTATTGATGGTTGAACTATCTACCCACCAGCTCTTTCCTTGACAGTAGGTGCTAATTGCCATTCTTACAAAAGCGCGGTCCATTCCCATAATGTTGGAACTTTCGAAGCGATTGGTAAGGTACCAAATTACATATTTCTCCATTTCGATGGTGTTTTTACACGCATCCATGATTTTCTCGGCTTCTTTGATGCAAGAATCTGCATCGGGAACAATGATTTTTTCAAAAAAGAAATCCAAACGTTGCTTTACGATGTTCACTGGCATGCGCAACAATCCATCATCTGCAAAATCGATATGGTCCCAATAATGTTCTTTGTACCAACGGAATGCGAACGCACTATCTGCTTTTCCATCGGCCATAACGGGTAAGATTTCGGGGTAGGGTACGCCAATCATCGCAATTAAGAATTTGGATAAAAGGTGACCTGGATTCTTGATGATATAGGCTGAGTCGTAATTTCCTTTGTCGTTCAAATAGCGATCACGGAGCGTATTTAATGAGTCGAGCAATGCTTGCGGACCTGCTGAATCTCTTTGAATTTCTTCGTCGATGGCCATGAGTTTTTCAATCACGGCAACTTTTCCTTTTTGATATTCAATGAAGGATGCATTCTCCGCAGAGCCCGTAGCGGTCATCTTTAAGTAGTAATCTCTGGTGCTCCAAGCGGTATCAAAATCAATCTGAAAATCCTGGTCGTCGTCTATCATGAACTCGAAATAATCACGCTTCTTTGGGAAGACGAAGAGGTACATTCCGCGCTGTAACTTTTTGGTGCCATGGAAATTGGCGACCCCATTCTTGTCAATTACGGCGGTATCTCTTAAGTACTTACCACCGATGTTATGGTCGGCTAGGTAAACCGTATCACCGGCATAAATATTAGTAATTTTTGGGGTTGCTTTGGCGGGAGTAATGGTTCTGAATTTGAATCGAACGCTGTAAACGCCGGCTTCTCTTCCATCCCAAGCGGGTGCATTTTTTAGCTTTGGATAATTTCCAAATACATTGGGTTTTACTGGTGCCGTTCTGTAATATGGGGTGAATTTTAAATCAGATTCCAATTGTTTGCGAACTTGTGCTTCCGTAGGTTCAACGTTTTGTGCTTTTAGGGGATTGGCAGTAGTGCAAAGAGCGACAAGAACGGTAAGGGTTGTAATTGCGTAAATTGAGATATGGCGTAATCGTGACATGTTCATTTTATAAGTTGTGAGCAAATAGACAAATTTTGTTCCAATTTTGTTGTTCGGCGATGCAAGAAGAAACTTTTTACGAAAAGGTGTATGCGGTGGTGCGTTTGGTTCCATCGGGGAGGGCGACATCCTACGGTGCGATTGCGAAATATTTAGGAGCTGCTCGAAGTAGTCGATTGGTGGGCTGGGCGATGAATCAATGTCATGGCGAAGGTTGCGACGTGCCCGCGCATCGCGTAGTAAACCGAATGGGAATTCTAAGTGGGAAAGCACATTTTGAAACACTAACTGCAATGCAAGAGCGATTGGAATTGGAGGGGGTGATCATCATCGACGATCAAATTCAGGATTTTACGCGTGTATTTTGGGACCCATCAACGGAATTGGGTTGGGATTGATTCCGCGTTTAAATGAGTTGGGAAAGAACCTTAATGTTCAAGCGTTCTATTTAAATAAATCCCACCACCAAGTTCCTTTTGGATGTGGAGCGGTAATTGTTAATGAGGGCTGCGCTGCAACCACATGCGGAGTGATCAACTTGCGGCTATGCAAACCGATGCTTCTGTCGGGTAGTGGCTCCAAAGCTCCATATTTCAAATCGCCCAGAATGGGAGAACCCATCTTTGAGAGTTGGGCGCGGATTTGGTGGAAACGACCTGTTTCTAGAGTGATTTCGTAGAGATATCGGCCGGCAAAATTCTTTAATAATTCATAATGCAATACGCCCGGTTTTGTGCCTGGTTTGTGGGAGTTGTAGGCGTGGGCTTTTTTGGTTTCACTGTTTTTTAGCAAATGGTGTGTCAGTGTGCCCGATTCACCTGGCAATGCCTTTACTGTGATTGCATGATAGATTTTGGTGTTCTTTTTCTCGCGAAAAATTTCGTTCATTCGAGTCAGTGCTTTGGAAGTTTTTGCCAAAACAACTACCCCGCTAACAGGTCTGTCCAAGCGATGCACCAATCCAATAAATGCCTTTCCTGGTTTGTTGTATTTTTCAGCAATGTATCGTTCTGCCCATTCCAATAAATGAGTGTCTCCGGTTAAATCACCTTGTACCGCCAAACCTGCGGGTTTACTTACCACCAACAGGTGATTGTCTTCCCATAATACTTCTACCACGCTACAAAGTTAATACTTAACATAGCAAGCGCGCTGAGTTGGGCGATAATTGGCCTATTTTTGTACGCCCTTTCCATGCAAAACCCCTTCAAAACGTATAAAGTACAGATTCAACAGACCTTAAAATTGGCTTATCCTATCATTTTGGGTCAGTTAGGGATTGTGTTGATGGGTGTCGCTGATATGTTGATGGTGGGTCCTTTGGGCTCTGAGGAATTGGCGAGTGTAAACCAGGCGAACAATTTATTTTTCATGATGAGCGGGCTCACTTTTGGGGTTCTGTTCTCTGTGAGTACGTTGGTGAGCATCAAGGTGGGTCAGAAAAGGGCCGCCGATGGTTTTATTACCTATCGCGCAGGTTTGGTGGCGGCTTTGATTCTGTTCGCTTTTCAATTTGTTATTTTACAAGTCTTCGTTCACAATTTTCATTGGCTACAGCAGGATGCTGCCATTGAGCGATTGGCTCCAGGGTTCTTGAATATTTTGAGTTGGAGTATTTTGCCCTTGCTGTTTAATGTGGTTACACGACAGTTTACCGATGGCTTAGGTCATACCAAAATTGCGATGTTGATCACTCTAGGCGGTTTGGCGCTGAATGTTTTTCTATGTTACGTTTTGATCTACGGTCATTTCGGGGTCACTGCGTTGGGACTCAACGGCGCAGCCTATGCCACCTTGATTTCTAGGATTGTGATGGCTTTGGTGGGTTTGTGGTATGTTCGATATTCCGCATTCATGCGCGAATATGTCCCTAAAGCGATGCCGGGCTGGTCAAAAATCAAGATTGAACTTCCCAGTATTTGGAAAATGGGCTTGCCCATCGCATTGCAAACCTTTGCCGAATGGGCTTGTTTCGGTTTATCGGGCGTAATGGTTGGCTGGTACGGAGCAAAACAGTTGGCAGCGCACGCGGTTGCATTGAGTTTCGCATCGATTTCTTATATGGTTGTCAGCGGAATCGCGATGGCAGGTGCTATCATCG
The DNA here is from genome assembly GCA_041178665.1 of Bacteroidota bacterium. GTDB lineage: Bacteria > Bacteroidota > Bacteroidia > NS11-12g > UBA955 > UBA955. The sequence goes on along the minus strand of JBEGUW010000009.1, from coordinate 10,936 downwards.
TAGGGAATAAGTACGGCGAAAAAAATCGCGACCAAATAAGACATGCGGCCCACGCAATATTTCTAATCATTGGGGTTTTTGAGATAGGAACGGCGTTAATGTTCATTTTTGGCAACCATTGGATTGCGCAATTGTATGAAGTTAAGGCCGATGTTATGCCCACCATTTTGCCACTGTTTATATTGGCCGCCGTATTCCAATTGGCCGATGGCATTCAGGCCGGTGCGATGAATATGCTGAGAGGCATCAAAGATGTGAATTGGTCGTCTGGTCTTTCCATCCTTAGCTACTGGGTAATCTCCTTGCCGCTTTCTTATCTTTTGGGTGTGTGGCAGGATTGGCAAGTGTATGGCATTTGGATTGGGTTTACTGTGGGGTTGTTCGCCGCTGCAATGTTTGGCGTATGGCGATTCTATAACCATTTGCGTGTTTTGGAATTTGAAGATGAAACAGATTATTGATGAAAAAAAGTATTTCAATATTGAGTTTATTGGCTTTGGTGGGTTCAGTTCTCGCCCAACAGCCGAATGAGAAAAAGTGGGCTAATTCCCTGTCGATTTCTACTACGCCCAATTGGAGCACCGCTTTGATTGTGGGATATCAACCCGATGTGGCCGGGGGCTTCACGGAATCGCAGTTGAGGGACTCCTTCTCCAAGGCGGATCGCTCGCTTAAGACTTTTAACTTCGACCTAAACTATCACAAAAAAATCAACGGATACTCAAATTTCGTATTTGGCGTAGCCATGGTTAACAATGGATTTACCCGAGTAAAAGAAGGACAGATGTTTAAATACATCATCCATCCAGACGTGGGGATTTATCCCAATTTGGTAAGCGCCGGGTTGATGCAAGTGCACTATGAATATCGGAGTCGTTTCATTGCCGGATTATTCGCTTACGAAAAAAGACTTGATGGTTCTCGATTCCAATTACAAAATTCAAGTTTATGGTATCAGGTGGGTGTAATGCCAGCCTTGCAAGTGAATCACGAGTTGCGCATTCACACCGTAGGTTTTGAAATGCCTCAAGGGAATGATTTTGTGGTGAACGATTATGTTGCCACAACGGTTGATACCGGGGTGCTATTGAGCCCATCAACGCTTGTTAAGGGCAATGCATTTTTGACAGCCTCCATGCGGATGGAATACAATTTGGATAAGGGTGTGCATATTTATGCTTCCCCTAAAATTTTGTTTCCCCTGTTACCCAATAACAAAGGGGTTCAAACGTATTTCTCGCCTCAGATTGGCTTAGAGTTAGGGCTGAGATTCCCTTTGGATTAATTACTTACCGTTCATTTTCGCACTGATGTATTCGCGGTTCAATGTCGCAATTACACTCAATGGAATCTGTTTTGGACATTCAGCAGCACAAGCACCTGTGTTGGTACAAGCTCCAAATCCTTCGGCATCCATTTGGTTAACCATGGCAACCACGCGGGACTGGCGTTCTGGTTTTCCTTGGGGTAACATCGACAACTGAGTGACCTTGGCACCTACAAATAACATCGCCGAAGCGTTTTTACAAGCACTTACACAAGCACCACATCCAATACAAGTCGCTGCCTCAAAAGCCTCATCAGCAATTTCTTTAGGAACCAAAATAGAGTTGGCATCCACCGCGTTACCCGCATTGGTAGAAACAAATCCACCCGAGGCAATGATGCGGTCGAAAGCACTGCGATTCACTGTCAAATCTTTGATCACAGGGAATCCATTGGCTCTCCAAGGCTCTACAGTGATTGTATCGCCATCGGTGAAGCTACGCATGTGCAACTGACAAGTGGTAACGCCTTGTTTTGGTCCGTGAGGACGGCCATCGATCACCATCGAACACATTCCACAAATGCCTTCACGACAGTCGTGGTCAAATGCTACGGGCTCTTTTCCAGTTTCGATCAATTGCTCATTCAAGACATCGAACATTTCCAAAAAGCTCATGTCCGGACTGGCATCGACCTTATATTCTTCGAAATTTCCGGCGCTTTGGGTGTTCTTTTGGCGCCAAACTTTCAGATTTAATTTCATTAACTTGCTCATAATCTTATTGTTATTGGATTATTTGTAACTGCGTTGTTGGATTTTGATATTTTCGTATTTCAATTCTTCCTTGTGTAGTTCCCATGAATCGCCTTTGCTTTCCCATGCGGATACGTACATGTAGTTTTCGTCGTCGCGCAAAGCTTCACCCTCTTCAGTTTGGAACTCTTCGCGGAAGTGACCTCCACAACTTTCATTGCGATCCAGTGCGTCAACACACATCAATTCGCCCAATTCAAGGAAATCGGCAACTCTACCGGCTTTATCCAATTCAGGGTTAAATTCATTGATGCTTCCTGGGATACGTACATTCTTATAGAAGTCGGCGCGCAAAGCTTGAATTTCAGCAATTGCCTCTTTCAAACCCTTTTCGCTGCGGGCCATACCACATTTGTTCCACATGATTAGACCCAATTCGCGGTGGTAACTTTCCACGGAGCGAGTACCTTGGATATTCATCAAATGTTGAATGCGTTCGTTGGCATTTTTTTCAGCGGCAACAAATGCTTCGTGATCTGTAGAAATTGGTTTTGTATGGATTTCTTTGTTCAAGTAATTTCCAATGGTAATAGGAATTACAAAGTAACCATCGGCCAATCCTTGCATCAAAGCAGATGCTCCCAAACGGTTGGCACCATGGTCTGAGAAGTTTGCCTCTCCTAATGCGTACATACCTGGAACCGTTGTCATTAAATCGTAATCAACCCACAAACCACCCATCGTATAGTGAACTGCAGGGTAGATGCGCATTGGTGTTTCGTATGGATTCTCGTCGGTGATCTGCTTGTACATATCAAACAAGTTACCGTACTTTTCTTTCACCACTTCTTTGCCCAAACGGGTAAGGGTTTCATCGTCTGGATTGGCGATATTTAACTTGCTGGCTTCGGTTCTACCATAACGCTGCATCATGTTGTATTTGAAATCCAAATACACGGCCATTTTGCTTTGACCTACACCGTAACCGGCATCGCAACGTTCTTTGGCGGCACGTGAAGCGATATCGCGTGGAACTAGGTTTCCGAAGGCAGGGTAGCGACGTTCTAAGTAGTAATCGCGCTCATCTTCTGGAATATCGTTAGGATGGCGCTCATCGTTTTGTTTTTTAGGTACCCAAATACGACCATCGTTACGCAACGATTCGCTCATCAATGTCAATTTTGACTGATAATGACCTGAAACAGGGATACAAGTTGGGTGGATTTGCGTGAAGCAAGGGTTTCCGAAGTAGGCTCCTGCTTTGTGGGCTTTCCATGCTGCGGTTACGTTACTTCCCATGGCGTTGGTTGATAGGTAGAATACGTTTCCGTAGCCTCCGGTACACAACAACACGGCATGTCCGAAATGTCTTTCGAGTTCACCCGTTACCAAATTGCGAGCGATGATTCCGCGTGCTTTGCCATCGATTTTTACTACTTCGATCATTTCGTGGCGGGCATACATTTTCACGTTGCCTAATCCCACTTGACGTTCTAGACCGCTGTAGGCGCCGAGTAACAATTGTTGTCCGGTTTGACCTGCTGCGTAAAACGTACGCTGTACTTGGGTTCCACCAAAAGAGCGGTTCGAAAGCGTTCCGCCGTATTCACGGGCAAAAGGAACTCCTTGCGCTACACATTGGTCGATGATAGAAGTTGAACATTCTGCCAAGCGATGCACGTTTGCTTCACGGGCGCGATAGTCTCCTCCTTTAATGGTATCGTAAAATAAACGATGCACTGAGTCACCGTCGTTTTGATAATTTTTTGCAGCATTGATACCACCTTGGGCAGCAATTGAGTGCGCTCTACGTGGGCTGTCTTGAAAACAGAAGGCTTTTACTTTGTAGCCCATTTCTGCCAAAGTAGCTGCGGCACTGGCTCCTGCGAGACCTGTACCTACCACGATGATTTCTAACTGTCTTTTATTGGATGGATTCACCAACGGAACGGTACTCTTGTATTGAGTCCATTTATCGGCAACTGTACCTGCTGGGATTTTCGATTCGAGTGTCATGGTTTTGAAATGATCGATAAATTATTTGATCCAACCCAAATGCATCGCAATGGGCATGGCGGCAAATACAAGTGGAACAATGATTGAAAACGCAGTACCTACCGATTTGATGATAGGCGAATATGCAGGGTGGTTGATGCCCATAGATTGAAATGCGCTTTGGAAACCATGCAACAAGTGGTAAGCCAAGCTAATACAACCAATTACATAAATCAAAACAGCTATTGGGTCGGTGAAAACGATAATCATTTCATCGAACAACGTAGAACCTGCAGTTTCCTGAATGGCATCGGTAAAACGAGAAACAACCCAAAAATGCCTAAGGTGCATCACCAAGAATATTAAAAGTAAACTTCCCAAGATACCCATGCTACGAGAGTACCATTTGCTGTTGGCATTGCCGGCAGTGGCTCCGTATTTTTCTTTCCTTTTGGTTTGATTGCTGAAAGTAAGCGCCAATCCCTGAATGATGTGGATGAGCAAGCCACCAAACAGTCCCACTTCAGCAGATCTGATGAGCCAATTGTGAGCCATGAATTCTGCGGCTGCGTTAAAAGTTTCGCCGCCATCGTTGAAGAAAATACAGGCGTTGATACCACAGTGTACCAACAAAAAAGCCACCAAGGATAACCCGGTGACCGCCATAAGTACTTTCCTGCCGATACTGGATGTAAAGAGGAAGGAGAGGAGTTTCATAAAGTGCTGTTTCAGTCTTATTTTATTAGGGGCAAAGATACGGACATTTTTTTCATGTATTTCCCTAATATGTCGAACTCAATATTGACCTTATCGCCTAGGTTTAGTTTCGATAAATTGGTGTGTTCCCAGGTGTAAGGAATGATGGCAACGCTGAATGCATCGGGGAAGCTATCGACCACAGTGAGACTAACGCCATTTAAGCATACAGAGCCTTTGGTTACAGTGAGTCCTGCTTCAACAGGATGGCTAATAAAAATCATCCAGCTGCCATCTAAGTCATGGATTTCGTCGATGCTGCCCACACAATCTACATGCCCTTGGACAATATGGCCATCGAGTCGACCGTTAGCGGGTAGGCATCGTTCCAAATTGACAAATTGGTTGGGTGATAACTGGCCAAGATTGGTACGCAGCAGGGTTTCTTGAATTGCAGTTACGGTGTAGGTGTTTTCAGCGATGCTGGTTACGGTTAAGCAGACTCCGTTGTGCGACAAACTTTGGTCGATTTTTAACTCAGTCGCAAGGGCCGATTCAAAAACGAAATCAACATTGCTACCATTTTGATTGATTGAGATAACCTCGGCTTGATTTTCTATGATTCCCGTAAACATGCTGCTGTGAATGAAAACAAATAACGCAAATTATTCATAATAGTTCATCTGACAATATGGCATTTTGCAATAAATGGCAATAAAATTGAAAGTAGCAGAGAGCAATGCCAAAGAATAAAGATAAATCGGTGAACGAAGAGCCCTTGAAAGACCAAGAAAATATGAATGAAGCGGTTGAGGGGCATGGTGAAAATGCAGCGTCTGCGCAGGAAATAGAAACGCCAGTGGTTGATTTGAACGATCAATTGGCTCAGGAGCGCGACAAATATTTGCGTTTGTACAGTGAATTCGAGAATTTCCGTCGTAGAACCACCAAAGATCGCTTGGATTGGATGCAAACAGCCTCTAAAGATTTAATAGTAAGTTTGTTGCCAGTTTTGGATGATATGGAACGTGCTTTAAAGGCAATGGAAAATTTGTCAGAGACTGAAAAAAAGGCAGTGGAAGGATTTGATTTGATTCATAAGAAAATGGCGGGGATTTTTCAAAAAACGGGTTTGAAAGCCATGGAGAGTGTTGGCGAGGTGTTTGACGCAGAGATTCATGAGGCAATCACACAGTTCCCAGCGCCTACGCCAGATATGAAAGGCAAGGTGATCGACGATGTGGAAAGAGGATATTATTTGAATGACAAGGTGATTCGATTTGCTAAGGTTGTAGTTGGTAGTTAATTCCTATGAGCAAAAGAGATTTTTACGATATACTTGGTGTCACTAGAAGTTCTTCGGCAGAAGAAATAAAAAAGGCGTACCGAAAGCTTGCCATCAAGTATCACCCCGATAAAAATCAGGGCGATAAGGAGTCTGAGGAGATGTTTAAGGAAGCGGCTGAGGCTTATGATGTGCTGAGCAATCCGGAGAAAAAGCAGCGGTACGACCAATACGGTCATGCGGGTATGGGAGCTGGTGGTGGCGGAGGTGCGCATGGCTTTAGCATGGAGGATATTTTCTCTCAGTTTGGCGATGTATTTGGCGGGGATGATGGCGTGTTTGGTTCGTTTTTTGGCGGCGGTGGCGGCGGTAGGTCGAGAAGATCTGCAGGCTCCAATATTCGCATCAAAATAAAACTGACGCTTCCCGAGATGAAGGCTGGGGTGGAGAAAACGGTAAAGTATCGCAGAATGGTACAAGCCGAAGGTGTAAAATATGCTACTTGTAAGCAGTGTAATGGCACCGGCGCGGTTCGTAGAATACAGAACACATTTTTAGGTCAGATGGCCACCAATAGCCCATGTCCGGTTTGTTCTGGAATGGGTAAAATGATAGAAAGCAAGCCAAAGGAGGCCAACGAGCAGGGCTTGATATCGCAGGAAATTGAGACGAGCATTCGCATTCCAGGTGGGGTAGCAGAAGGCATGCAGTTGAGCATGAGTGGCAAGGGCAACTATGGTCCTGGCGGAGGTTCTGCTGGGGATTTGATCGTTTTGGTGGAAGGAATTGCACATGATGATTTAACCCGTGAGGATAACAATGTGATTTATCATTTGTGGTTGAGCTTTACGCAGGCCACATTGGGCGATAGCGTTGAGGTACCTACATTGGATGGCAAGGTGAGAATCAAGATTGATGCGGGGACTCAGCCAGGCAAGATGTTGCGTTTGAAAGGCAAAGGTTTTCCTGATTTGAATGGATATGGCACTGGGGATCAAATGGTAATCTTGAATGTGTATGTTCCAACCAAAGTGAATAGCGAGGAAAAAGCATTGTTAGAAAAACTGGCCGAATCCGAGAATTTTAAACCCTCATCAAAAGAGAAGTCGTTTTTTGACAAGTTGAAAGATTTGTTTTAAGTTGCGCCTATGTTGCGAAACTTGACAAAGTGGGCTTGCAAAAGTTTGTTATGGGTAGGTGTTTTAGGCTTTGGGAGTCATAATTTGTATGCTCAAGCGTCTAAATTGAATATTGATTTCAATCTTTATAAGGGTCTGAAATGTGAAGGCGAAATGCCTGCGGATTATAGGGAAACGTCAGCCAGTAAAGCTATGCGGGCTGAAACTGCTGTCTTGGATAAAGATTTAGGGCGCTCGGAGAGATCGCAAGAAAGTGAGCACGCGATTTCCTCAGTATTTGGAGTAGATGAAATCCTAATGTCGGGTCGTGTTTTGTATGGTGACCCCCTAACACAATTTGTAGAGTCCGTTGCGGAGAGATTGCTGAAGGCAAATGAGAGAGAGGATTTGCTCAACGAACTTCGGTTTTATGTATTGAAATCCCAGGAAGTGAATGCCTATGCAACGAGCAATGGCGTGGTTATGGTGACAGTAGGTTTACTTAGCCGGATTGAGAATGAGAGTCAGTTGGCCTTTATTTTGGCTCATGAAATTCAGCATTACACACAGAAGCATTCGCTCCAACTTTATAAACAAAGGATTGGTCAGGAAAAACAAAAAGGCAAGCGCGATCAAGATGAATCGTTAAAGTCGCTATATCAATTTTCGAAGGATCATGAGATGGAAGCCGATGAGAAGGGTTTTCAGATGATGTTGCGCTCTGGCTATGATTTGGTGGAGGGTGTTTTTGTATTCGATATGCTAAAGTATGGCGACTATCCATTTTTAGAAATGAAATTGTCTTTGGATTCGTTTGAGCACGGCGCGTATGTATTGCCAAAAACATTGAAGGATGCAGTGGCTTTGAAGGTGGCGGCGGCGGAGATTGAGGATCAGAAATTTTTAGTTTCTCAGGGTGATGATGAGAATAAAACCCATCCTAGTTTGGATCGTAGGGTAGTGCGTTTGCGCGATATGATTGATGGAGAACCCAAGAAGACAAAGGCATTTTTCTTGGTGGGTGAAGGTCGTTTCAAGGATATGCAGAAGGTGGCTCGACATGAATTGTTATTGATTTATGAACGGCGGGCGGATTATGGAGAATTGTTCTATCTCACACACGTGATGCGTCGTTTGTATGGAGAAAGTTTGTTTTTAGACCAGCTGGAGGCGATGTCGTTGTATGGGTTATTGCTGCATAAATCGAAGGAACATGATTTGGATCGATATGGTTGTAATGTGGCGGAATCTCGTGGTGATTGGCGACCGGTGATTGTTGGAATTAGTGAGATGGATTTGAGGAGTTTCGGAGCGTTTGCGGCGATGCGAATGTGGTTAATTTCGTCCAGGGTTCCAGGCCGAGATAAGATGATGGAGCAATTGAGCAAAGGTGTTTTTGGTTTGGTTCAAGGGGCTTGTAATTTTCGTTTGCAGGATTTTATTGATTATTTGCCTGCTGAAGAGGCTGCTAAGTTGGACAGCACATCAGCCAAAGGCGAGGCAGGTGATGGGTCATTGCGCAACCCGCGTTCTCGCGTTGCAAGGAGTAGGGCAGCGAACGTAGTGAGCGGCGATTATTTCATGGCCATTTATTATGGTTTGTTGAATAGGGACTCATTGCAGGGATATTTGGGCAGGATGAGAGTTTTTCCTGTTAGCGCTGTTACAACCGAGGCCAAATCGCAAAAGAAATCAAAGCGCTTTGAAGGGTTAAAAGATTTTCATCACCTGGTATTAATGGAGCCCAATGTCAAATATACGGTAGGAAACGAAGTGACTTCTAGCCGAGACCCCTTTGATGAGGCAAACAAACGTGAAGAGTTAGTGGATTATTGGCTTGATGGTGGCGACAAATTAGATGTTTCCGTGGAAATTATACCCTCCTCTACGGGCGTACAAGGTATTTCAACCGACTTGATTAATCGACAAATGTTAATCAACGATTACATGATGGAGCGGCTAAATAACGATACCCAATCGATGGTTTTGTATCATTCTCAATATATTGCCGAGGCGATGGGTGGTGAGGGGAATCGCTATTTGGCATACACGTCTATTGAATCTTCATTATTGCGTAGAAAGTTCAAAATGAGTAACTTACTCATTTGTTGTTTGCTTTACCCTGTGTTGCCCTATTATTTGTACTATCAGATGGGATCGGATAGGTCGTGGGAAGAGTTTCTGCTTGTGTGCGATGTAAAAGATGGTAAGTTGATAAAGGTAAAAGAAGAAGAATTTTCGCATCGCTGGCGAGGCGATTTTGCTCAGTCACGGGTGTTTAATCAAATGTATTGTTTAATTCATGGAGGGAAATAAGATGAAAAGGCTTTTAATTACAATTATTGGGTGTTTGTTTCTTCCAATTTGTGCTTTTGCTTCAGATGGTAAACTGGCTAAGTCGGAGCCATTGTTTAATCCAGGATATCTTGGAAAGAAACAGGCGATTTCGGTGTATGCGGTAACCAATTTCTCAGGTTTATTGAGTGAAACACCAAAGTATAAAACCAACTATGCATTTGCGTATGAAGTTGCAAGAAAATCAACGCTTTCCTATCAGTTTGGATATAAATCTTTCAATCGTTCAATGAGATTTGGTGATGTGGAGTCTTATAGGATGAGTGTTGTGGTTCCCGGTGGTGGCTGGAGTGGTGATCAGAATTATCGTCCCTATGGTTCGATGGGAATTCACTATCGCGAATTTACTGTTGGCGTAAAAAATTATTTAAGTACTGCAGGTTCAACGGCTCCTTTTGGTGGGTATTTGGTAGCGAATCTGCATTTTGGATCGGCCAAGTCTACTGCCAATGATTTACGATGGCTAAATTATTATTCGTCATCTATGTTGGATACAATTACTCCTGTTGGTAGTGAAGGAATTTCTAGCAAGATGACATCGATTTCTTATGGTTTTGGGACGCGTAATATGATTACAGAACACGTGGGCTTTAGCTTCGAGATGACGTCAGGACTCACGCTTAAGAATGCCGCTGGAGTTAAAATATACAATGTAGATAATTACAGTAGTGATTACAATTGCTCTACGCAGCAAGAGGTGATGACGAGTATTATGCTTCGCGAGATTCATCGATCGCAGTGGGTGCAGTTGAAGCTTGGTCTGAGTTACCTCTTTTAATCCTGGGGATGAAGATTTATTGAATTGAATTAAATAAGGAGGGCCTCGTCTATGACGAGGCCCTCCTGTTGGAGCGAACTCCTATATAATGGTAATCTGGTTGACAGCCCCGGCCCTGCCGAGACTGTTTCTCCTTTTGCTCCGTTGGATTACGCCAAACGGGCTTTCAATTCGCTGTTCAAGGCTTCCAAGAAATCCTCGGTGTATAAGTACTGATCTTCAGCTACTTTGTTTCCGTAGATACAAACCGCCAAATCTTTGGTCATCTTTCCGCTTTCAACCACGTCGACGCAAACTTGCTCGAGGGTTTGACAGAAATTGATCAAGGCTTCGTTGTTATCCAAACGACCTCTGTGCTCCAAACCGCGGGTCCAAGCGAAAATGCTCGCGATAGGGTTGGTAGAGGTTTTTTGGCCTTTTTGGTGTTGACGGTAGTGACGGGTAACAGTTCCGTGGGCGGCTTCTGCTTCCATTGTCTTTCCGTCTGGAGTAACCAAAACGCTGGTCATCAATCCCAAAGATCCAAAACCTTGTGCTACGGTATCAGACTGAACGTCGCCATCGTAGTTTTTACAAGCCCAAACGAAGTTTCCGTTCCACTTCAATGCAGAGGCAACCATATCGTCGATCAAACGGTGCTCGTAAGTGATTCCGGCGGCATCCATGGTGGCTTTGAATTCGGCTTGGTA
>JBEGUW010000008.1:0-3955 GCA_041178665.1 Bacteroidota bacterium | reverse complement strand
CTTCACTCCATGTAGGGTTCCACAACCGATGTGCGGCGTTGAAATGTTCTTTGCGGGTTAGATAAAGGGTTGGCATTGCTTTGCGGGTGCAAAATTACTGCGTTTTTTTGATTTCTCTCAGCACAAAAGTATCTGGTAATGAATATCGCATCAAACTGCCTGTCATTGCGTCAATCATCCAGTTCCAGGGAATAATAAAATTGAGGCCGGCCGACTCATTAAATTTGGGTTTGAGTGTCTGCGATGTTGGCTGGTAATCGGGGTGAGTTAGGGTGATTTGGAGGCTGTCTTTTTGCGGACGTCGCACATCGATAAAACAAGGTGTGATGCCCGAAATGGTGGTGTCTGGAATGATTTTTTTGATGCTTGGGGTTTCGGCGGTTGATGCAAAAGAATCAACTTGTGTTTCTTGGGGTGCTTGGGTGGCATTGATTCGGGCGACATAAATGCTAGCCCCGGGAGGGTTGGAAACAATATAAAGCGATTGCTTTTTTCCGGTTATGATCGTAGCGCAGCCAAAAAATCCTAACGCCGCAACAATCAAAACGGAGATTATGATTTTTGTCCGTACCAATTGGCGAGTTGATTTACTGTAAATCGAATATCGTCTTCGGTATTTTGTTTTCCAAAACTGAATCGCACAGTAGTTCGGTTTGTGCCGGGGTATAGGCAGTTGATTACGTGACTTCCGCCTATGGCCCCACTGGAGCAAGCACTTCCGCCACTTGCCGAAATTCCAGCTAAATCCAAATTGAAAAGGATCATGCTGCCTGCTTCATTGGGAGGAAGGGAAACGCTCAAAACTGTATAAAGCGAATTGCCTTCAGCATCGCCGTTGAAGGAAACACCTGGAATTGCGTCTCTAAGCAATTGAATCATCAGTCCTTTGATATTTTCGAGATGTGCCTTTTTGGCGTCCATTTCGCGGTAGGCAATTTCCAGTGCTTTTACCAAGCCTACAATTCCAATTACGTTTTCAGTGCCGCCACGCATTTCGCGCTCTTGTGCACCGCCAGTAATTTGTGGGTGGATTCGATTTTTTTTGTTGATGTAAATAAATCCAACGCCTTTGGGCCCATTGAATTTGTGTGCCGCGCCAGCCAGGAAGTCGACGTGACCCTGACTTAGATCAAAACGATACTGACCCATGGTTTGAACCGTATCGCAATGAAAAATCCCACCTGCTTGGTGCACCATTTGACCAACGGTTTCGATATCGATAATATTCCCGATTTCGTTGTTGGCATGCATCAAACTAACAAGGGGTTTTGTAGCCGAATTCAATAGCGTTTGCAAATGTGCCATATCAACATGTCCGTTGGGAAGCAGATTTACCATGTGCAATCCAACGCCATTTTTATGATGCAATTCTTCCACCGTATGCAAAACCGCGTGGTGTTCGATGGCTGAAGAGATGATATTTTCGATACCCAAATTGGCCACACTGCCTCTAATTGCAAGATTGTCGGCCTCTGTTCCACCGCTGGTAAAGAAAATTTCGCCGGGTGAGCAGCCCAACATTTTGGCGACGCTACCTCGTGCTTCTTCGATAATCCCTTTCACTTTTCTGCCGTGGGCATGGGTCGAGCTAGGATTTCCATAATGTTCGCGCATCACTGGGATCATTGCTTCTACAACTTCTTCCGCGATGGGTGTTGTGGCGGCGTTATCCAGGTAAATTCTTTGGGCGGTTGTCATATCCGTTCGTTTATATTTAGGTAACCCAAGAATTTATAGCACAATTTAGCCATGGTAAACTCGGTAAGGATATCGTTTTCGCGCGGTGCGATTTCTACAATATCGAAACCCACTACTTTTTTGCGTTCTGCCACTCTTCTGAGCAACTTGCATCCTTGAATCCAAGTCAGTCCACCCGGTTCGGCCGTGCCAACCGCGGGGGCTACTGAGGGGTCGAAACCATCGGCATCAATCGTTACATAAACCACATCGCCCAGCTTGTCGATGCAGTCATCAATCCAAACATCATTGTCCCACAAATCATGGGCATACCAAGTGTGGATGTTATCGGACGATTTAATCAGATTACTTTCTTCGATGCATTGCGCGCGAATACCCACTTGAACCAAGTTTAGACCCATGTCATGGATTCGATGCATCACACTGGCGTGAGAGTATGGATTTCCATTGTATGCGGCTCTAAGGTCGCTGTGTGCGTCGATTTGCAACACACTTATCGAAGGGTATTTCTCGGCGTAGGCTTGCATAAAACCGTAGGTTACGGTGTGTTCAGAGCCAAGAGAAACCACGAATTTGTCTAGATTGAGGAGTTCGCGGGTTTGGTTGGCAATCAACTCCACGGCTGCCGCATCGATGGCACCTGTAAAATCGATGGGTTGCAGCGTTGCGATGCCAAAGTTTTTATAGGCTTCACGATCGATTTCTTCGTCGTAGAATTCCACAAAATGACTTGCTTCCACCATGGCGGCTGGACCTTTATCGGACCCCATGAGGTAGGAGCTTGAGTATTCGTAGGGGATTTGTTGAATCACCACCTTTGCATTTTCTAGGGTGGCTAATTCTTTTTCTGGGAAGGCCAAAAAACCGTCCTCGGCTGACATCAACGGTTGCATCCGTGAGTTTATTTTACACGTTCAACATAGGATCCCGTTTTGGTATCCACTTTGATTTTCTCGCCGATATTCACAAACAAAGGCACCATCACCACAGCACCTGTTTCGGTGGTTGCGGACTTGAGTGTATTGGTTGCGGTATCGCCTTTTACGCCGGGTTCAGTATAAGTGATTTCCACGATGGCATGAGAAGGAGCATCGGCAGAAATCGGGGTTTCGCCCTCAAATGAAATCATCACGGTATCGCCTTCTTTCATGAATTTTGCGCCTTCACCAAACATGAATTTGGCCACGGTGATTTGATCATAGGTTTCATTGTCCATACAAACAAAAGCATCGCCATCGGCATACAGATAGGCCAATTCCTTTACTTCAACGCGGACAATTTCTACGGCTTCTCCACTACGGAAACGGTTTTCTGCAGATTTTCCGTCCTTCACGCGGCGCATTTTACCTTGATAGAAAGCGCGCAAATTGCCTGGGGTACGGTGTTGCCATTCGATCACTTGAACGAGTTCGCCGTTGTAGCGAATAAAATTGCCTACAGATACGTCTTGTGTGGTTGCCATAAATTTAATTTATGCAAAAATACGACAATTTTTCTGAATGCTTAAATTGGGACTTATAGCATGATTTTTTTGCCCCAGCGGCGCATGCATCGCAGGATAAAAGCCCGGTGATGCAGGGCGAAGGAACTATTCATTCCGCAACTTCTGGGACAAGGCAGGATGCTAGCCAATTTTGCAGATTGTGTTTTCGTGAGCGAGCTCGCCGATTTATTGAAATAGTATTGAGCCGCGGCTTCTACACCAAAAATGGGGCGGATTTTGTTTGATTCCTCCGCGTTTTCGTTGACTGGTGTGCGGTCGGTTTGGTTGTATTTGTAAAAACTGTCTTCGGTTGGGCCTAGTTCGATAATGTTTAAATAGACTTCTAGAATTCGCTCTTTGCTCCAAAGTCCTTCAATGAGAAGCGTAAACCAAACTTCGAGTCCTTTCCGGATCCAGGAACGACCTTCCCAGAGGAATACATTTTTGGCTGTTTGTTGACTGATGGTACTTGCTCCGCGCGTTTTGCCACCTTTGATGTTGTGTTCGATGGCTTTTTCGATGGCTTTGAAATCAAAACCCATGTGGTCTTTGAAACGTTGGTCTTCTCCGCAGATGACGGCCATTTTCATGTTGTCTGCAATTTGATCGTATTCCACCCATTCTTGCAGCGCTGAGGTGGAGTATTCGCCCTGGCGTGATTGGATGAGTAAGGTGGTGGGGGGATTGATGAATCGGTAGGCGACCACCCATAAAAGACATATCGAAACGAAGGCCAGGATGATGCGAAATATCCACTTAAAAACGGTGCGAAAT
>JBEGUW010000007.1:0-26526 GCA_041178665.1 Bacteroidota bacterium | reverse complement strand
CTCCAACAGACTACGATTTTGCAACACGCAAGATTAACGTTGTGAAGAACGTAAGTAGTTTCTTTATTCGTGCGAACATTACAGATGATGGAGATCCTGACGGTGACAAGACTTTGATTTTCGCGATTCGCAACGGACAAGGACCATGTTATTTGGGTAAAGACACATTGTTGACATTGTTAATCAAGGACAACGAGGCGAGTGTTGTGAAGCGTTTTGATGCTGGAAGTATCAAGATGTATCCAAACCCAACCAACGGTGCGGTGAAGGTTGATTGCAATCAAGCTATGCGTTCAGTAAAGGTTTATACAATGAGCGGTCAGTTGGTTCGTGAGATGAACTTGGTTTCTGGATCCAACCGTAGTGCTGAGTTTACGATGAATGGAACTCCAGGTTTGTATCGCGTTCAAGTTGTAACGGAATCTGGTGATATGTACAGTGATTTCTTAAGTTTCCAATAAGTTTTAATTTTAAATAGAATAAAAAAGGGGAGCTATGCTCCCCTTTTTTATTGGTCTTGGATTGATTTATGTAATTTCGCTAAGATTTGAAAGCAGTACTCCAATTCTTGAAATATGCAGGCAACCACAAGCGGTTAATTTTTGCCAATTTTATTTTTAACCTGCTGTATGTGTTGTTCCAATTGGTCTCTTTGATGATGATCATGCCCGTATTGCGTTTTCTTTTCTCAAAAGACAATGGCAATGCACAAGCTCTCTCTAGTAAAAATTTTGGGGTGGGCCATTGGTTTAGCGACCAATATCAGAACTTTATTACATGGTTTGGCCATCTAGCAAAAGGTGAACCCTTTACAGCGCTAGCTTATTTGAGCGTTGCATTGGTAGTTGTTACAGTATTGAAAAATGGATTCCGTTTTTTGGCCATGAATTTCATGGTGCTAATCCGAAATCGCAGTATTCAAGAGATCAGACAGAATGTATATCAGCGATGTCTTGACTTGCCCATTGCCTATTTCAACAATGAACGCAAGGGCGACTTGATGTCGAGAATGAGTAATGATGTCAAAGAGATTGAGTTCGCGCTTATGGTATCCTTGGAAGCCCTGTATTTCCAACCTTTGAACATCTTACTATTTTTGATTGCGTTGGTGATGTTATCGGCGAAACTCACCTTATACATCCTACTCTTTTTACCAATTACGGCCTTGATTATTGGACTCATTGGCAGGTCCTTGAGAAAGCGAAGCACTCGGAACCAGGAATTATTGGGCAAGGTGATGACGGCCTACGATGAAACTTTGGGTGGAATTCGCATCATCAAAGCATTTAATGCCGCAGGCTTCTTTTCGAAGAGGTACAAGGAGCAAGACGATGCATATACCAAGAACAACATTGGCGTTCAGCGCAGATATGATTTGTCGTCTCCGGTGAGTGAGACTATCGGTATCGGTGTAAGTGCTTTGCTATTGTGGTTGGGCGGTAGCATGGTGTTCCGTAATGAGTTGGATCCGGAATTTTTCTTGACCTATTTTGCCATTTTTTCGCAGTTGATACCGCCGTTTAAAGCCTTTTCTAATGCCTTGTATGCCGCCCAGAAGGGTATTGCCAGTTTGGATCGAATTCAAGAGTTGGTGACGGCCCCTGTTACGGTTGAGGATCCAATTGTGGCTGAGGTTCCTGTATTCAACAACAATATCGTATTGAAAAATGTGGGATTTAGTTATTTGGATGGTGCCAAGGTGATTGACTGTTTTGATTTAGAAATTAAAAAAGGGCAGACCGTAGCGTTGGTGGGGCCTTCGGGTGCTGGAAAAACGACACTAACCGACTTGTTGGCTAGGTTCTATGACGTTACGGATGGTGGTATTTTGTTAGACGGCGTGGATATACGCAAATTCAAGCAAGACGATTTGCGTAGGTTGATAGGTATCGTAAATCAAGAGAATATTCTTTTCAATGAATCGGTGCGAAACAACATTGCTTTGGGTATCCCTGAAACTCCAATTGAAGCCGTGATTGAAGCGTCTAAGGCGGCCAATGCGCATGAATTTATCATGGAAATGGACCATGGTTACGATACGGAAATTGGGGAACGTGGGGGTAAGTTGAGCGGGGGTCAGAAACAGCGTTTGGCGATCGCTCGCGCATTGCTTAAGGATCCTGAAATTTTGATTTTGGACGAGGCCACATCGGCTTTGGACAGTAACAGCGAGAAGGCGGTCCAGCAGGCTTTAGAGAAGCTGATGAGCTCAAGGACAAGCATTATTATAGCCCACCGTCTTTCTACCGTGATACACGCTGATGTTATCATTGTGTTGGATAAGGGTAAGATGATTGAGAAGGGTACTCACAATGAATTGCTGGAGCAGAAGGGGATGTATTTCAACCTCATTCAACTCCAACAATTACTATCCAATTGAATAATTGGAATTAATCTGGTTCTTTATTTATCTACGCCGTCTTCCCCGGAAACCTCTGTATCTGATTCCGTTGGGCTTTTTGAATCCTGAGATTCTGATGTTGTCGCAGCAGTTTCTGTTGTTTCAACAGTTGTTGACTCGATAACCACGGCTTCTTCGATTGGATCGTAAGGTCTAGGGCCAATCAGCACTTCCAAATCAGCCTTGAAGAGGATTTCTTTCTCTAATAATGCTTTGGCTACCTTTTCTACTTCGGCTCTTTTTTCCGAAAGTAAATTCTTGGTGACATCGTATGCCTTTTGAATTAAAGCGCGAACTTCTTGGTCGATTAATTCTGCCGTTTTTTCAGAATAAGGACGTTGGTAACCGTATTCGCCTTGAGGGTCATGGAAACTCACATGTCCTACTTTTTCGTTCATACCATAAATGGTTACCATACTGTAGGCGAGTTTGGTAATACGTTCCAAATCGTTTTGGGCACCCGTAGAAATTTTATCGAAGAATATGGCTTCTGCGATTCTACCACCCAAGGTCATACACATACTGTCCATCAATTGTTCTGTACGATACAAATATTGCTCTTTCGGTAGATACTGCGCGTAACCAAGTGCGGCAACACCGCGAGGTACGATAGATACTTTCAGCAATGGATCGGCATGTTCTAAGAACCAACCAGCAATGGCATGACCCGCTTCGTGGTAGGCCACAATGGCTTTTTCTTCTGGGCTGATAATTTTATTTTTCTTTTCAAGTCCACCAATAACACGATCAATTGCATCTTGGAAGTCCTGCATATCAACGGCCTCTTTGTTATGTCGTGCAGCAATTAATGCGGCTTCATTACAAACGTTGGCAATTTCAGCACCGGCAAAACCCGGGGTTTGGGCTGCCAATTTATGTGCGTCCACATCGGTAGAAAGTTTTGTAAGGGGTTTTAGGTGAACGTGGAAAATCTCTTCACGGCCCTGAAGGTCAGGCCTATCGACAGAAATTTGTCTATCGAAACGTCCTGGACGCATCAAAGCACTATCCAAAATGTCAGGTCGGTTTGTTGCCGCCATAATGATAACGCCGCTATCGGTACCAAAACCATCCATTTCAGCGAGTAATTGGTTTAGGGTATTTTCACGCTCATCGTTAGAACCTTGCACGAGATTTTTACCTCTAGCTCTTCCGATGGCATCAATTTCATCGATGAAGATGATACAGGGTGCTTTTTCTTTTGCTTGTTTGAAAAGGTCACGGACACGAGAAGCGCCCACGCCGACGAACATTTCTACAAAGTCGGAACCAGATAGTGAGAAAAAGGGAACGCCCGCTTCACCGGCTACGGCTTTGGCTAATAAGGTTTTTCCTGTTCCGGGAGGGCCAACAAGAAGTACGCCTTTGGGAATTTTACCACCTAAATTGGTGTATTTCTGAGGATTTTGCAAGAAGTCGACAATTTCCATGACTTCTAATTTTGCTTCTTGGAGTCCGGCTACATCCTTAAATGTTTTGTTAACCTTGGTATCTTTATCAAAAAGCTGAGCTTTGGAGCGCCCGATATTAAAGATGCTGGCACCGCCGCCACCGCCGCCGCCACCGCCCATTTTGCGGAACATCATATTGTAGAATATCAAGAAAATACCAATGAAGAAAATCCATTGAAACAATTCGCCAAATAAATCACTTTGAGATTCGTATTGAATCACCATTTCATTGGGGTCGATATTTTTATCGGCCAATGTTTTCTTTAAATCTGTAATCTCATTATTGAAATAGCCTTTTTCAATTTCAAAACTATAGTTGGGTTCTACACCGCCCAGGTAATCTTTGCTCTTGCGAACGCCGTATTTTTTTTGTTGAATGGCATCAGGTGTTAAGAAGACTTCAACTATCCTGTCATTTACAATTACAATTTTCTTAACGTCACCTTGAATGATCATATCACGTACTTCCTTCCAATTGGTAGTCTTCCCTGCATTTTTTGGCAAGAAGAGCATAGCCATGAGAATTAAAAAAAGTGCGCCATAAATCCAGTAAGGATTGAAACGGAATCCACCCGGCTTTTTATTGTCGGGGGTAGGTCGATTATTTTCCATGTTGCGTCTGTGTAATCAAAGGTTAAGCCAATTGTAAAATCAGTCTTCAAAAGTACGATTTTAGACAAGGAATTAATAGGAATTGCGCCGTTTAGTCATAATTATTGGATTGAACTGCAAATTTGTCTGATGAATCGCTGCAAACCCGTTTGAAGTAATTTTTATGCGTTGATATGTGGTGCGCTTTGTCATATAGCATCAATGGAATACTGGGTCAAAATCTTGTTTATCTCCCGTTTGATAATTTGCGATAGACATTGTTGGTGTCAATGGCAAAGGCATCGAAAGTGCATTGTTACTTTTTAGATTATTCTATTTGTTTGATTTAAGATAGTATTATAATAGGTTCTCACATTTTCTAATATAATACACCCGTATGACTCAATTTATTGTGGAAAGAATGTTAATATTGTGGAAGTTTAAAATATGAGCGATATTATAAAATACATTAAGGCAAATAAAAAGATGGCAATTGGCCTGCTAGTCTTGGTATTAATAACATTTGGATGGGTTAAATTCATAGGAATTAGTCCCAAATCAGGCCCAAGTATTTATGCTATAAGTACTGCAGACTCTGTGATATCTATCTTAGATAAGATGAGCGAAGATGAGTATTTGAAAATAGCCATCGATAAATTATCGATTTTTCAATCTAATCAGGAATTGGAATTCAAAAAATTGCGGAGATATATTGATAACCGTGTAAAATCAAACGACGATTCCTATGGTATGTCGTTGTTGTTGATTACCCATGGTTTTGAATGCGATGAACGAGGGGAATCAGATTCAGTGCAGTACTATTTGGACGAAGCGGAGAGTTTATTGCCGGTGGGTTCGGACAAATCCTATTATTATCATTTGAAGTCGGTCCATTTGATGGGAAAGCGAGAATTGCGTGCAGCTAAAGAATTGATCAACAAGGGTTTGGCTGAGGCGACTAAATTCAATGATTTACATGTCAGAAGTAGTTTGTTAAATAATTTGAGTACGATTTATTTTTATCAATCACTGTTTGGGGCGGCCTCGAAGTGTTTTTTAGAAGTTTATGATAACTATCCCAAGGATGAGCCAATGCCTGCAGTATTGATTAATAATATCATCTCATTAAAACTTGCGGAAAACAATTATAAGGCCGCGGATGAATTTTGGAAAAAGAATGAGGCAATTATTGAAGCGGCCAAGGACCCTTATGCACGAGGCGTTTTGGCTATCAATAAACTTCAAATCAACATTTCTTTGGGAAGATGGGACCAGAGTGCCGCCTTGTTAAGTTCAATGCCAGATTCCACAATTTTACCCGAATTTAGGTTAGAGTTTTTGGGCTGTAGATTAAAGCAGCAAATGCAGGTTGATGCGTCTAAGGTGAGCGCTATGGTAAAATCGCACATGCCATGGATCGCAGATAACTATTTCAAGGCAATTTCGGGGATTAATGAGTTTATGGAATATGCGGTTGTGGAGAATCCTGATTTGTTAGAGTTGGATAGTCTAACTATCTGGCATGACAGGCTTAAGGTTCAATTTAAAGAGAATCCGAGAGCCAATGGTAACCATTATCGTTTAATGGCTAAAATATTGAAGTTGAAAGATGATCCTGACAAGGCTTATATAGCGCTCAATCAGTCCATGGAATTTGAAAATGAATTCCTGAATTTTCACGATTCTTTAACCAAGGCAGATTTTACGGCAAAGAAGGAATTGGAGGCGTTGAAGAATTCTCAGTTGGAATATGAACTGGAGTTGTCTAATAGAGAGAAAATTTCCAATTACACTTATGGTCTGTTTGCATCACTTGGATTAATTCTCATACTTACCGCCTTATTCTTTTGGATGAAGCAGCGCGTTAAGCAAAGAGAGTTAGCGATGGCCAATTATCAGTTGTCTTTGCAGAGAGAAGAAAAATCTCACATTCAGAAGGAAAAAGAAATGAATGAACGCATCATTCACATGAGTGAATTGGTATTGTCAAAAAGTATGGAGATTAGTAAGAAACTGAAAACCATTAAAACGGAAAACCCTCAAGAATTAGACTTAATCCGAAGAGATCTAGAAGCAATGAGTAGGGTTGAGAATACCACAAGGCCCCAGCTAGCAGATTCTAAGATTAAAGAGCAAGGCGATATTTTTGACCATTATCCAGCCTTGAAAACCTTAAGCCTAACAGAGAAACGGATTTTTATATTGAGTGTGGATGGCTACAAATCAAAAGACATCGCTGCAATTGTGGGTGTTACCCCTCAATATATACACAATGTTAGGTCTAAGATTAGGCGAATTTTAGGGATCGACAACAGCATCCACTGGGAGTCGTTTAAAGAGAAGTCGTAAAGTGTTGGAATGCTTGCCCCAACAAAAACACATCTTCGTATGAATTGTAGATGGGTGCAGGTGCTATTCGAATGACGTTGGGTTCTCTCCAATCCACAATAATATTGGCCTTTGCAAGAAAGTCGAAAAGTGCTTTCCCATCCTGATTGGTAAGTAAACTCAACTGAGCGCCTCTTTCATTGGGATCTTTGGGTGTGATAATTTCGAACTGCAAAAGTGGATTGACTTGCTTTGCTTCTTCTAACACATAAGATAGAAAAGAAGTTAGGTTTTTACTTTTGTTCCTAAGGTTAGATATTCCGGCTTGATGGAATAATTCTAAGCTTGCCAAATGAATCGCCATTCCAAAGACGGGTGCGTTGCTCATTTGCCATCCGGCAGCACCAGGTTCTGGGATATATCCCTTTTTCATTTGAAAGCGCACATCTTCTTTATGACCCCACCAGCCAGAAAGACGAGGTGTCTTTGGATTTAATCCATGTCGGCCGTGAATGAAAACCCCCGATACATTGCCCGGGCCGCTGTTTAGATATTTATAGGAGCACCATGCGGCAAAATCGACATCCCAATCGTGAAGTTTTAAATCTATGTTCCCGGCAGTATGGGCTAGGTCGAACCCGGCCATAGCGCCCACCTTGTGCGCCGCTTTGGTAATTTCTGGAATATTGAAAAGTTGACCGGTATAATATTGAACACCGCTAAAAAATGTTAGGCAGAGTTGATCCCCTAATTCAGCGATGGTATTCATAATATCATTATGTCTGAGGGTGTTTTCGCCTTCTCTTGGTGAAAGTTCAATCACAGCGTCGTTATAATCTAGTCCATAAGATTCCACTTGACTTTGCACGGCATACATATCGCTAGGGAATGCGCCGGCTTCCATCAAAATTTTATACCGAAGGGGTTTGTAATTGCCATCTGCATCGGTTGCAAAAGTGGGTCGGTAAAAACTAAACATCAACAGGTGTAAGTTTACTGTGAGTTGGTTCATCACAACCACTTCATGAGGCAGTGCTCCAGCGATTTCGGCTGTATATTCCGTAAGAAATTTATGATAGTGAAACCAAGGTTTGCGACCGTGGAAATGTCCTTCAACACCCCATTTGGCCCAATCTTCTAATTCGTTAACAATGGCTTGCTTGGCTGATTTGGGTTGAAGTCCGAGTGAATTTCCACAGAAATAAATGCTTGTCTCATCGTTTTCGTTGGTTGGGAAATAAAATTGGTTTCGGAAGTCGCTCAATGAATCATTTTGATCCATTTGCTTGGCGAAGTCTAGTGTATTTTGAAATGGGGTACTCACGCTGCAAAGGTAAGCGCTAATTTTAGAAGCGAGTAATTTGCGAAATCATTACCGAATTTGGTTGTTAAGTCATTAATTTGCAATAACGTGAAACTTGAAGATGCCATAAAGCAAAAGAAATTTGATTCGCCGTTGCATAAGGCTACGGTAAATCTAATGTATACAGCGAATTGGCTTCACGGAGAATTTCGTGATTTATTCAAGTTGTTTGATATTACGCATCAACAATATAACGTTCTACGCATTTTACGTGGTAGGTATCCTGAGTGTGTGAATCCTACTGAAATCAAAGAGGTTATATTGGACAAAAATCCGGATATCACTCGTTTGTGTGATCGATTGTTGAATATGGGTTTGATAAATCGGGCCATCGACAAAGAGAATCGCAGGAAGATGAAGATAATAATTACCGAAAAGGGGATGTCACTGTTGTTAGATATCGAACCTGTGATGAAATCGAGAATGAACGATTTGTTTGCCGAAGTGAAGGTTGATTATGACAAATTCAACGAGATGTTGGATTCAATGCGGGGTTAATTCAACTTTTGTACGAGTGTTAGTCCGTCGCGGATGGGCATCAATGTAATTTGCAGATTGTCATGACTTTTGAGGTATTGGTTAAACGCATGCATGTTTTGCGTATCCTTATCGTTTTGAAGATCGGTTTCATTTATTACGCGTTTACTCCACAAAGTATTATCGAATAAAATGACGCCACCATCGGCTAGCAGGGGTAGACAGAGGTCGAGGTAGGCGGCGTAATTTGATTTATCTGCATCAACAAAAATAAAATCGGGCTGGATTTTTAGATTGGGGATGATGGAAAGGGCTTCACCAATATGCCATTGAACGGGGTGATTTGGGTTATTTTGACTCCAAAAAGTATGTGTTTTATGGGCGATTTCGGGATCGGCTTCTATGCTATGGATTTCGCTCGATTTGGGAAGGTTTTGCAGTAGGCAGGCAGTGGCGTAACCGGTAAACGTGCCAATTTCGAGTATGCAATGGGGTTGTTTAAGGGATACAAGGGACGACAATAATTGACCTTGGAGATGACCTGAGAGCATCCGGGGGTTGATCATTTTTTTCCATGTGAAATCATTGATTGCCTGTAAAAAAGGGGATTCAGGGGAGCTCATTTGCTCACAATATTGATGAATTTGGTCTTGCCAGTCGTGGTGCATGATTTTCTTACAAATTTCATGTTGTTTTTCTGAATCAAAAATCTATTTTCGCGGTAAGTAAGAATTTATGTATTGGACACTGGAATTGGTTGGATATTTGGACGATGCTCCATGGCCGGCCACCAAAGACGAGTTGATTGATTATGCAATCCGTTCTGGAGCTCCTTTGGAGGTAATGGAAAACCTTCAAGAGTTGGAAGACGACGGTGAGCCATATGAGAGTATTGAAGAAATTTGGAGTGATTATCCTTCGGATGATGACTACTTCTTTAATGAAGACGAACTTTAATCTTTGGTAAAGAGAAAAAAATGGTCAGATTTATCTGGCCATTTTTTGTTGTGAGAGCATATCAAAAATAGTAGCTCTCAATTTTTCAATATTCCAATTGTTGTGCGCTGAGATAAAAACAGCAGGCGCAATTTCCTTTGCAATCCAACTTTTTTCGAATTGTTCTATCGTCATGCCGGTGCTTCCTACGAAGAATTCATCGTCATCGCTTTCCTGAAAGGCATCAACCTTATTGAAAACAATGAGTTCGGGTTTGCTGCCAGCCCCAATTTCGTGCAGAATTTCTTTCACGCTCATCATTTGTTGTTCAAAGGCGGGATTTGATATATCCACTACATGAATCAAGAGATCCGTTTCCATAGCCTCAGCCAACGTGCTTTTGAAACTCTCAATGAGTAAAGTGGGCAGTTTTCGGATGAATCCTACCGTGTCTGAGAGCAGCAGAGGAATCATATCGCCCATACCGTCTGGGTTTGGTATGACGACTTTTCTTACTGTGGCATCGAGTGTGGCGAATAATTTATTTTCTACGAGTACATCGGAACGACTCATGAGATTCATGATTGTACTTTTTCCCACGTTGGTATATCCTACAAGAGCACATCGGAAAACGCCATCGCGACTTTTTCTTTGGGTAAATCCAACTTTCTCGATTTCGGTAAGTCTGGTTTTGAGCAATGAAATTTTATCGCGCAGTACACGTCTGTCCGTTTCGATTTCCTTTTCACCAGGCCCTTTCATTCCGATACCTCCTTTTTGTTTAGATAAGTGAGTCCACATACCTGTAAGTCGGGGCAGCATAAAAATACTTTGCGCCAATTCTACTTGCGTTTTGGCCTGAGCCGTTTTTGCGTTGTTGGCAAATATGTCGAGAATGAGGTGGGTCCGACTTAAAATCTTAGTGTTTTCAATTTCCGTTTCGATATTTCTCACTTGTGCGGGGGTGAGTTCATCATCAAAAATGATCAGATCGATTTTGTTTTTCTCAACATACAACTTGATTTCTTCTAGCTTTCCTTTTCCCACATAAGTCTTGGGCTGAGGGTGTTCTAGATTCTGAATAAATCGTTTTTTGGTAACGGCACCGGAGGTATAAACTAGCTGTTCAAGCTCATCTAGCGTTTCTTCGATGGGCATAGTTTGTTTGGGCGTATTGACCCCAACTAAGATGGCAGTTTCTATTTTTATGTCGTTCGTATGCAAGGTATGGGCGAATTCTAAAATAATTCTATGCAAAATTAGGTCAGAGCTTGGCATTTCGATGTCATACATGGATTTTTGACCTAGTGAAAAGCAAATTGTTATTTTGGGTATTGATTTTACTATGGCATTCGCTCTGTAATGGGCAAATGACGCGTATTAGTGATCAGCCTAAATTAACCCAGAAGCGTTCACAATTTCACCGGGCGATAGGGACTGCTGAAGGACATACGTTGATGCTGAGCTACGGCGATGATCGAATGGCGAATGGATTTGTTTTGGAGCGATATACGGAGGGATTGGTTTTTGAGAACGACAGAAAGTTTGAAGTGGCGAACAAACAAATTGTGCTGAAGGTGTTTATGGCGGATTCGATGCTCTATTGGATTTGCGCAACCAAAATAAAGCGATCGTCCATCAAGGTTATCGTTCATTCTGTTTCTGCATCATTGATCGGCGATATTTCTGTAACGGAGATAGGTACTTACAATACCGGCGACATCGACATTGATCAATTTGAAGTTGCAAGTTCACCCAATAAAAGGAGATGGGTCATTTTGGGCTTTGGAACTGCCGGTCAGCGAACAAGAGAGGCTTTAGGTACAGAAGTTTGGATGTTACGGGCTGATGTGGATGGTGGCGAAGCCAGAAGTAGTTTTATTCTAACGAGTGAGCGATGGAGTCCTGCAGATCTAACTTGGAAGTCGGTTGTATTGGACGATAGTGGAAAGGTTTTCGCAATTTATGAGGACAAAGATTACGAGGGAACGGGATTGCTAGGTGGTCGCAAGCAGTTAAATCATTTCCATTGGGTAAAAAATGGCGGAGATAGTTTGATGCGCGGTGATTTGGTTGTGGAGGGCGATGTTTTGGATGCGGTGGCGGTGCTTCACACAAAGACAAATGCGTTGCAAGTCTTTGGTTATTACAATGCAGGTAAAGGCGTTGGCAATGATGGTTATTTCATAGGCGAGTTTGGTGACGATGGTCAAATCGCTTGCCGCAATCACCCATTCACAGAATCCGCGGCCAAGCAATTTATGGGTTTGGGAAGTCTTAAGCGGAACGAAAGGCCAGACAATTATTATATCCGAAACGTGGTTGCATTAAGTAACGGTGGGTGGTTGATGCTGTCTGAACAGTTTTATGAAAGCCGTCAGATGGAAACCTATTACGTGAATGGCGTACCTCAGACGAGTTCAAAGCTGTTTTACCATTATGGCGATATCGGATTGCAGTATTTACAAAAAGATGGGACGTTGGATAGCTTAATTATGGTTAGAAAAACTCAAGTCGGGGCTGTGAATGTTGCACATTTGTTTGGTTTTGGGATGTATGTTTGCGGTAGTAGTATCAATCTGTTATATAATGACGATGAAGGGGAGATCAATAGGATCATGCATGTGAAAATAGATAAGTCATTTAAGGTAGAGAGAGATTGGTTATTTCGGAATGAAAACACCCCAGGGACAATCGTGCCTTACGAGGGAAAACAAACGGATTACGGATTAATTACACTGCCTATTTATCGCGATAAACAATGGTTTTGGTTACAAGTGTTTTCAAATGATTAAAAGACTATCCGATCATAGTGTTTTTACCATGATGGTTCTGGTACTTTTTGCACTTTGCTTGCGTTTGCCGGCTTTGTGGATTATTCCAAAATCGGGGATTGTTTTTAAACCAGGTCTTCTTTTTTCGTGGGTAGATTGGATCAATCAATGGCCTGTTTTTTCCGTTTTGATTTCAACCCTTATGGTCATGGGTCAGGCTCTGTTTGTCAACTTCATCTGCAGAACCCACGGTTTGGTTCAGCCTGTAGGTTATCTGCCTGCCTATTTCTTTATTCTGGTGCAAAGTTTATTTCCCGAGAACTTGCTGCTAACGGAATATCATTTAGGTAATTTGTTGGTTTTTATTGGGTTGGCCTGCTTTTTTCAATTGAAGGATGGCTATAATACCGTTACATTATTTTATGGATCGCTTTGTTTTGGAGCTGCCATATTGATTGTACCTGACCATTTGATGATCTTGTTGTTTTTAATTGCTTGTGTCTTGGTCTACAAGAACATTGTAATTTCTGACATCCTGGCAATCGTTTTTGGGTTGGTGATGCCTTATTATCTTATGAAGTCGTTGGCGTTCATTTTCCGATGGGATTTAAAGGCGATGCATAGTGTGGAGACCACGCCCATCGATATGACATCGTTTGGCAGTGGTATTTCATTGGTTTTCATTAAATACACTGTGTTTGCTCTGTTCTCCTTGTTTGTAATATTTGGAATGTTGCGACAGATTGGCGGATATTTTCAGAACAATGTGAATGTGAGAAGAAGTAAGTTGGTGGTGATTTTATTCTTTGTTTACAGTATCTTTTTGATGCTGATTCATTGGAAAGAGATTAGAAATTTTCACTTGCTTGCGGCATTTCCAGCGGCCATATTCTTGGCGAGTTTCTTTTCCGGTGAGCGCACTCCATGGTGGAAGGAATTATTAAATTATATTTTGCTGGGGAGTTTGGTTTACTCCCTGTACTCTCCATCCTATACGCTTTAATATACTAGCGTATTGGTTTCATCTCTAAGGGGTATTTTTCCAATACAAGAGATACATCTGCATAGGTTGATTTCCAAAGGGTTAGTTGTTCGATGTTATTGGGTATGTACCAGCTTGAATCCAATTTGACTTGTTCGTGAATTTTGTGAAGGGCAAATCCTACCCTTTCGAGATCTTGATAATGAAACAGGTATTGGTTGGTGTAGAATCGGGTATATCGTTCCATGAAATGGTCGATTTGATCATGCCCCATAAGTTCAAGGGCTGTTCGATAGGTTTCTTGCTGCGATTCTAGGGTGGTATAGAATAATTGTAATTTTTCTAAGTGATTATTTATTAAGTAGCTATCAATCATAATCTCAATAACTACATGAAGTGTAAACCAGAAACGTGGTATACGAAGCTTTGGACACATCAGTTGCCAATTGGACCGTTGTAATTGATAGATTTCTTGGAATAACGCGGATTGATGGAACTCTTTGTCGCGCTTTATGTGCTGCAAACAGCCATTGAAGAAATCGTTTAGAATGGGATCTTCTTGTGGCTGACCGTTAGATGTAATTTGTTGGAAATGGTCAAAATGAAACTTGGATTGACTTGGGGTAAAATTTCTTAGAATGTCGGGGGCAATGAGGGCCGCGTTGAAAGCGGGTTTCTGCGGTTGGAAGTCAACAAAAAAATGGCTAAAAAAATTCATCGAAATATTGGCGAACATACAACCCTTTTCATGGAATTTTGTTTCTTCTTGGATGAGAGGTAAGAATTTGATTTTGGTAATTGTTGTCTACCTAATTATTGGGGGTGTGACAGCGTGCAATGGAATCGATACGGGTAAGCAAGTTTCAAAAAAAGTAAAAAATAACATCGCGATGGATTATAAAGTCAACAAAACGGAGGCCGAATGGATGGCTCAATTGGGAGAGAATGCCTTTCAGGTGTTGCGCAAAAAGGGTACGGAAAGGCCTTTTACGAGTGAATACGAAACTTTATGGGATTCGGGCGTTTATGTGTGTAAGGGATGTGGTGAGGAATTGTTTTCGAGTACCACAAAATTTGATGCGGGTTGCGGATGGCCTAGTTTTTATCAATCGATCGACAAATCGAAGGTGAAGGAAATTTTAGATAACTCCCATGGAATGAGTCGGGTTGAAGTGGTTTGCAACTCTTGCGGGGGTCATTTGGGCCATGTTTTTAACGATGGATACAATCAGCCCACCGGATTAAGATATTGCATAAATGGTGTGAGTTTAGGCTTCGTCAAGAAGCAATAAGCCGCGTAATATTTGTAACTTGCTACCTTTTAACTATGCAAAAAGGTAAGTTGTTTTTATTGGATGGAATGGCGCTGATTTACAGGGCGTTTTTTGCTTTTATTCAGAATCCACGCATCACCAGTACGGGTTTAAATGCCAGTGCGATGATGGGTTTTACCAATACATTATTGGAAATTTTGCGCAAGCAGCAGCCAACGCATATTGCCGTTGTGTTTGATACGTCGGCACCTACGATGCGACATATCAAATTTGAAGCTTAGAAGGCGCAGCGCGAAGAGATGCCTGAAGATTTAAGAAAGAGCATTCCTTATATTTTTAGAATCATTGAAGGTTTTAATATACCGGTGATTACTATGGATGGTTATGAGGCGGATGATATCATTGGGACCTTGGCTTGGAAGGCGGGTGATTTGGGATTTGATGTTTTCATGATGACCCCCGATAAGGATTTTGGTCAGCTCGTGCGAGACAACGTAAAAATTTATAAGCCCGGCCGAATGGGTAACGGCGATGAGATTTTGGGCGTGGCGGAGATACTAAAGCGTTGGGAAATTCAAGATCCCCTGCAGGTAATCGATATTTTAGGTTTGTGGGGTGACGCATCGGACAATATTCCGGGTGTTCCGGGTGTGGGGGAGAAAACGGCCAAGAAATTGATCCAAGAATTTGGCAGCATGGAGGCCATTTTGGAAAACACGGACAAGCTCAAAGGGAAGTTGCAGGAGAATATGCGATTGCATGTGGAGCAGGCTAAAATTAGTAAATGGTTGGCCACAATCGATACGCAAGTGCCGGTTGATTTGGATATTAAAGGGTTGGAATTGGAAGCAGTGAATGAGCCAGTTTTGAGGGAAGTGTTTGAAGAATTGGAGTTTAGAACTTTGATGCGAAGAGTACTCGGTGAGTCGGGTTCGGATGCCAATGCTGGATCAACTTCTTCCAACTCGGGCGCTGAAAGTGCACCGGCAGCCAATTTGGGCACGGATCTATTTGGCAATCCAATGCGTGCCACTGCACCGAAGAAAGTCAAGCCGGCAAATCCGAATCAAACATCGTTGTTTGGTGCTGAAACAGCCTCGCCATCGGACGATACATCAGACGATTCTGCTGAGCTAGAAGAAGAGGTGACGTATAAAACGATTTTGGATGTGTCGCACAGGTATCGAATTGCGAATTCTGCTGAAACCATTGCCGAACTTTTGAAGGAATTAGAAAATGCGGAGGCTTTTTGCTTTGATACAGAGACAACAGATGTAGAATCTTTGCACGCTTCTTTGGTGGGATTGTCGTTTTCTACCGCCTCATTTACGGGTTGGTACGTCCCGGTTCCAGAGGATCGTTTGCAGGCGATGTCGGTGTTGGAACAGTTTAGACCGATCCTTGGATCATCGAAATTAAAAATCGCCCAAAACATCAAATACGATATATCTGTGATGGAGAATTACGGTGTTTCGGTTGCCTTGCCGATGTTCGATACGATGCTTGCGCATTATTTGTTGGAGCCGGATCAGCGACATAATATGCAGTTGTTAAGTGAAAAGTTTTTGCAGTATTCGCCCATTCCCATTGAAACGTTGATTGGCAAAAAAGGCAAAGGTCAGGGTAGCATGAAGGATGTTGAATTGGAGGCGATTGCAGAATATGCTACGGAAGATGCGGATATCACTTTTCAATTGTACGAAGTTTTGCAGCCCGCCTTGGTAGAAAAGGGATTGTTGGGATTGCTTATGGATGTTGAGATGCCATTGGTATTGGTTCTTGAGGCGATGGAGAGGCAGGGGGTGAAAGTGGATATTGATTTCTTGAAAGAGTATAGCAATCAGTTGTTAGGACAGGTGAGAACGGTCCAAGCTGCCATTTTTTCTGATGCGGGGAATGTGTTTAACATCGCATCGGCTCAGCAAGTGGGAAAGATATTGTTTGAGCAATTGAAATTATCGGACAAGCCCAAGAAAACGAAAACGGGTCAGTATCAAACGGATGAGGAGACCTTGAATTCGTTGTTAGGCAAGCACCCTATCGTACAGAACATTTTGGATTTTAGGGCATTGCAGAAATTAAAAAGTACTTACGTTGATGCGTTGCCTTTGTTGGTTGATGTCAATACGGGTCGGGTTCATACCCATTTTAATCAAGCGGTTGCCGCAACAGGCAGATTGAGTAGTCAGAACCCCAACTTGCAGAACATTCCGATTCGCACGGAGTTGGGCAGGGAAATTCGGAAGGCGTTTGTTTCTAAAGGCGCAGATACTACGTTGTTGAGTTTGGATTATTCGCAGATAGAATTGCGGATTATTGCTCATATTAGTGGCGATCCGGGCATGCAAGAGGCTTTTCAGCAGGGGATCGACATTCACACGGCAACGGCTGCGAAAGTTTGGGGTGTTGCGATTGAAGATGTTGACAAGGAAATGCGGAGAAAAGCGAAAACAGTGAACTTTGGAATCATCTATGGTATTTCGGCGTTTGGCTTGAGTCAGAGAGTGGGTATCAGTAGAGGTGAGGCCAAAGAAATCATCGAAAATTATTTCAAGCAGTTTGGTGGTGTCAAGACATATATGGACGAAACGGTGAATAAGGCGAGAGAAAATGGCTATGTGGAGACCATATTGGGACGTCGGAGATATATGCGTGATATCAACTCAGCCAATGCTGTGATGCGCGGTTTTGCTGAGCGAAATGCGATCAATGCGCCGATTCAGGGTAGTGCAGCAGATATGATTAAGGTGGCGATGATTCACATTCACAATTGGCTGAATGATGAGAAATTAAAGACCCGTATGATTTTGCAGGTACACGATGAATTGCTGTTTGATGTCCCCAACGATGAATTGGAATTGGTTGAGGCGAAAATCAAGTATTTGATGGAAAATTCTATGCCTTTAAGCATTCCAGTGGTGGTTGAATCTGGGACTGGAAACAATTGGCTAGAAGCGCACTAAACTTAGTTAGTTATAGAACTTCCAGTTCAAGCCGAATCGAATTCTATAGGGCTGGATAGGGTAACCGGCGACGTATTGGTAGCGGGTATTGAAACCTGGAATGACGAGGATTTCGTTGATATGCTCGGCTTTGAGAAAGATATCTAGGGTCTGTACCTTGGCCACTGCATACAAATCCAATTCAAAATAATTGCCGAGATTGGTTAGGTTGCTATGGACGATAAATGAGCCCGCGTCGGGTCTGTAAGTGGTATTTTGAAATTTTGAGGTGTACTGAATGTTTGTTCCAAGCGTTAGAATCATGGCTTTTTTGAAAGCGGGCATCTTGTATTCTAACGTGGTGGTGGTTCTTAGGACGGGCTGACCCATATTGAAAATTGTGGGTAATGAAGAATTGAACTTTTTTAGGTTGGCGGTTTGATGAAAATACAAGTGTTTCCCGCGCATCGCAAAAATCATTTCCACTTGATAATAAGGTTGAGAGACGAATTGGGTAAATGGAAGAGAGTCGATGGAGAGTATTGGGTTAATCCAACTCCCGCTTCTAATCACGCCGAAAATTCCCGAGTTCCTGTATGCAGTGGAGTCTGTTTGGTTGTGAAAGTTGATTCTTCCTGCAATATGCTTATCCCCGGTTAATTCGAATTTGTTGTTATAGATGAAATGGTTCGCGTAGAAATTTTGTTGGAAGAATGTCGCAGGCTTCGTTTCGTTTTGAACTTCTGCGTTGATGTACAAATACTTACGACCGTTTTTATCATTTTGATACGATTTGCGCAAAAGAGGAAAAATGCCAAAAAGTTGAAGTGAATTTTTTGCATAACCAGTATACATATACGCTGCGTTGAATTGCATCGATGAAAATCTGATTAAGCCCAGTGAACCATCCACACGAAGTCCGGCGGATTGATATTTTAGTGATTTTTGGTTTTGGGTAAACAATGCCAAATTGGATTGGTATATGGCGGACTGGAACAGATGTTGGGCATGAAATTGAAATAAATGAGTTGATTTTTTAATTCCTATTGCGTGATTGACCAATTGCCAAACGTTACTGTCATTTGTTTTCAGAGCAGTTCCAAAATAATTTTTACCATAAAACGATGTATCTCTTTTGCTGTCTTTAAACTGATATGTGGTTTTTTCCCACGACACCGCTTGGGTAATAAAAAGCCTTCTACTGATATGGTACTGCTGGTGTAATTGGTGGTTATGGCTTGAGAATAGCGATTTTGCTGTGGTTAAACGGGGGTTGTATGCGCCAAGGGGACGAATTTGAAATTTGCTTGAATCTACAGGAATGAAGAAATCAGTCTCCGATGCCAATCCCCCATTTTCTTGTCGGTTACCCCGCTCCCAACCCAAATAAACCACCTGCTTATATTTGCCATTTTTGGATATTGAAAGCTGGTTGACATGGATATTTCGATGCGTGTTATTTTGTAATGAGCCTACATATTGTTCTTGGCTGGTAACGCTGTTGTAATCCAAGGTGATATTAAAGCGAGCTCCAAAATTCTGGGTATGTAGTGCATTTACCGCGATCGTTTTTCCAGGCCCTTGGAGATAATTGAATTTGGTAAAAGGAGCGAAGGCTCGGTGCAATCTTAAGTATTGGTTATTATCGAATGGCGATAATCCGATTTGCATGGGGTTGAACGTTTGAGTGCCATTTGTTGAAAAATAAGCCCGTCCGATTTGGGAGAAATAGGATGCATTGTCGAATCCCATATAGGTTGGACTTCCCGGTTCCCCCAGGTTGAATTGCTGCAAATTATGTCGATAATTATTGACATCTACCATCGTGGAATCCGTCTGTGCTGTTGGATAGAGCAATGTATCTCGCTTGTTCTTTGATGGTGAAGGTTGATAAAAAGATTTATCAGTTCCAAAAAAATCTAATGCCAAATAGGGTTCTATTTTTAGCATTGTGCCCTTTGATGCAGTATCTTTCGTTACTTTCGTTGTGTCTGTGGTAGCATTTTTTGGACTTTGCATTTCGATGGCTTGTCCGAACAAATCAGTTCCAGTAAAAATGAGATAAGCAATGGTAAATATGAGGAGGAGTTGCTTTTTCAATGGGCCTAAATGTTAACGCAAATTTGCGAATAAAAATTGAACATAACTCAAACGGAAAAATAGATGTATTCGGGAACATTGATTTTAGCGACATCTTGGATTGACCCCGAGTTTTTATGGCAGGTGGGCGTTTTTTTTATGTGCTTTGTGAAGTATGCTGTGGCAGCCGGCATGGCTGTTGCCCATTTTGACAATCCTACTTGGGGCTACACTATTACCACGATAGGAGGCATCGCGGCGGCCTTTTTTTGGATATTCTTTGGTAATTGGGCACAATCAAAAATCGTGGCTTACAATCTATGGATCAAACGTAAAAAAGGTAAAACGACATTGGATCACCCAAAAAAGTTCAGCAAGAAGAATCGTTGGTTGGTGAAAATTAAGCAAAACGGGGGATTGCCAATTTTATGTTTTATTTCCCCGATTTCACTTGGCGTTGCTCCAGGATGTTTGATTGCGGTAGGATTGGAATCAGACCGATTCAAAATTTGGTTGTATATGTCGGTTAGTATTGCTTTTTGGGGCATAATTATTTTCGGGAGTAAGTATTTATTGGCCTAAAACTTTATTTTTAGATTTGGCGAGCACAATTTTCACTGCAATCCGAGATCCATCCGGTGGGTAATTGAAGTTGGATTTGGGTGAATTCTTTTCAGTTTCCCTAAATAGTGAGTAAATTGTGCCTTCATATGCGTAAATCTCAGATTTTCACTTTGTTTTTGAGTGTCGTTTTATTCTTTAGTGCCTGTCGCCGAGAGGTTTCATGGGACAATAGAGTGGCTGCACCGTTGTTTAAATCGACATTAAGCTTGGGTCAGATCGATTCAAAATATTTGGATCACACCACTGCCGACAGCAGTTATAAGCTCAGTTATGAGAATCTGGTTTATACGTATCGAATGGCCAATGTGAGAGCTTACGATACGGGACTAACGGCATCGTTTACGTTAAAGAGATTGAAGTTAACGGATCGCTCCATTGTGCAGAAGATTACATTGGGACAGATTAACCCTTTATTTAAGTTGCTCGACGGTCAGACCGCCAATATTCCAGAGCAGAATCAGGGAAATTTAACGCCGGTTGACATTGATGCGAGTGCATTTTTTGAGACGGCTACTTTGGATAGCGGATTTTTGGATATCAGTATATCGAACAATTTGCCGGTGAAGGTGAAGTTGGTGATTTTCGAGTTGACCAATGCGGGTGATAATTCAGAAGTGGCTTATGATTCATTTACGAATATTCCGATTGGCGGTAAGGTAACCAAGCGCATCGATTTAAAGGATAAAACGGTAACGAAGACCTTAAAAGGCAGCATCAAACAGTTGGTTACGGAGGCCAGTAGCGGTCCGGTTTTGATTGATGCGAGTAAGGGGGTTGACCTAGAATTAACGGTTTCTCGCTTGCATCCGAGGTATGCGGTTGCGGCCTTTCCAACGCAGAATGTGATCGACCAGAATGAGGGTTTGACGGTGTTTATGGGTGGTGCGGAAGTGAAATATTTTAAGGCGAAGGCGGGTAATTTAAAAATCAAGTTGGCGAGTACGATTCAGGAAGACATGACGATGTTGTTTGAGATTCCTAGCGCAACCAAAGGGGGTAAGGTACTCTCGTCGGTGGTGAAGTTGCCAGCGGCACCGCCCAATGGGGTAAGTACTCGTGATGAGTTTTTTGATTTGACCGATTATTTGATTGATTTTAGGGGTAAGGATCCTGATGTGAAAGATACCGTGAACACGTTTCACCAAATTTTGGTGGTTCGATTGGATAGTTCGGGCAGAAAGGTGGCGATTGGTTTGAGCGATAGTATCCGCATCGATTATCGTATGGAATCATTGATTCCGGATTATGCGATTGGGTATATGGGTCAGAGTTTGAATCAGAGCGGGGATCAGAAGGCACCGTTTGATTTGTTTAAGGGGTTGAATGGGGATTTGAAATTCAAGGATTTTAAGGTGAGTTTGATAGTGAGAAATAGCATCGGCGCGGAGGGAAGGATCAAAATCCGTTCTTTGGCGGGAGAAAATGTGTTTACGAAGAATTCGGTGAAGTTGAGTGCGATGCCGTTGAATAACGACATATTGATTTCGGCGCCACCATTTAAGAGGGATGCTTTTGTGGAATCGGAGATTGTGCTTGATGGTACCAATTCAAACATCAAATCGTTTATTGAGAATTTGCCTCAGATGTTGGATTACAACTTGGATATGGAAACCAATCCCAATGGGAATGTGAATTTGTATAAGGATTTTGTATTCGATAACAGCAAGGTGGATGTGATAATGAAAGTGGAGTTTCCGGCGGAGTTTTCTTTGAATGAGTTTGTGCTCCGAGATACTCAAAGCGTTGATTGGAATGCAATTGCGGGCTTGGATAGGATCAAATCGGCCAAGATGGATGTCCGCATTAAGAACTCATTTCCTTTGGGTGCTAAGTTGCAGTTGATGTTGTTGGACGAGAAAGAGCAAGGCCTCGCGACTTTAGATATTGATCCTTCAAACAATGTTATTGAGCCGGGGGTTGTTGATGCAAGGGGTTACCCTATTACGCCATCGGAAACGGTTTTTTCTATTGGAATTGGACGTGACAAAGTGGATGCATTGAAAAAGGCGAAGTTTATCGCAATCACTACTACGTTAACGGGTGATGGGAAGATGCAAAAGCTATACGACAACAGCAGTATTGGCATTTCAACGACGGTGGATTTTGAATACGAGGTGAGGTATGGCAAATAGGATTTTGGGATACAAGTTGTTGTTGTGTTTCAGTTTGATGCTTGTCAATTTGGCAAAAGCATCCGAGGATACAGCCTCAGTTATTGGCGCTTTGCCGATTATAGAATCCAAGCCTGTGGGTGTTGTATTGGAACCACCCCTTCCCCCGGCCGAAATCAGGGTGAACGTTGCCAAACCCACGATTTATGAGGATTTATTTCGCTATCAATTGGTTACGGGATCCAACGTGCTGCCTTTTTCATTTATGGGAAAGATGGCATTTGGTGGGTATATCACACCGGCGGCGACGGAGTCTATCGAAAGTCATTTGAAAACACAAAACAGGGCGGGTTATAT
Source organism: Bacteroidota bacterium (assembly GCA_041178665.1). GTDB lineage: Bacteria > Bacteroidota > Bacteroidia > NS11-12g > UBA955 > UBA955. Next base: position 3,836 of record JBEGUW010000007.1, on the reverse strand, counting down.
GCAATCTGTGGGTTTGGTATTCTATCCATTAATGCATCGCTTTAATGCTGAGCAATATAAGGCTGCCGGTAAAAAAGCCGAAATTGTTTCCATTGGGATTCGGAATATTCAAATGGCGGGTCTTACTTTTTCCGGCGATGCATTCCGGTTGGTTTTTCGGGGCAATGGGTATTACAAGGGCAAGACATTGGACGTGGGGAGTAACAACTTTTTTGCTTTGGGAATGAATACGGTGGATTTTGGAGTTTCTGTGCCCAAATCCAAGCGCATTGAGAAGTTGTATTTTTCTATCGCTCAGGTGACCCAGTATAATTTGTTAAAGACCCAGGATATGAGCCTTTACACAAGTCCTATAGCTGATTCTGTGGTAATCAACGGTCGTTTTTATTCTCAATCCACGGCGGGTTTGGGATTTGGACAAAAAGGTTTGGGCGTTATGATGTCGATGGATCGGACGATGCGTCTTAGGTCATCTGGTTCTGGTCGGTTGGCCAAGCCAATTTATTATGGTGTAAGGGACTTAGGTTTATTATTTTTACCTGCGCTGTCGGTGGATAGCCGTGGTTATTCGTGGGACGAAAACACCGGTGGATTAAAGCCAGCAGGGGAATCCCCAATTAAGTCGGTTACCGTAACCCAAGCGGTGGTGAGTTCTCGTGATTTGCAGTTGGGCAATTGGTTTACGACTCAGAGAGATACGCTGAATTCAAGGTTGAGGGTGAACTCTCAAAAGCGCTCCGGAACGATTATTTCGCCATTTACTTTATATGCGCAGAAGGAGTTGTTTTCTGTTCGACCTAAAGAGCAAACTGACACAAAAAAGGGATTGGGTCAGGCCTTTTATCAGACCATGGACTTGAATTTTACCTATTTAAATATTCCTGGCTATGTGTTATCGACTACACTCTCTTGGGGTTCCTACTACCGTCCTAAAGGCGAACAGAAATGGACATCGTTTTATTCTGAATATTATTTGGGTTTGGGCGGATTTGATACCTGGAATTTGGGCTATAGGGGATTTTTAAAGTCCAACATCATTGGGATGGGACAAACCAGTTTTATGCTCGATTTGCGGGGCTTAGAGGCATGGTTATTCCCGAAACAACAGCATGGCGCTGGAATCTCTTTTGGCGTTCGCTGTAAGCTGTAAAATTATTTGATGGAGAAGATGAACCACTTCCCACTTTGGGTGAGGGGTTTGTGCGATGCAGTGGGTACGGCGATGTTTGCGTACTCTTTAAACCATCGAGCGGTATCGTTGGTTACGATGTAACCTAAGGTTCGAAAACAATCGTTATCCGCTTTCGTAATCGATGGAGCAGCTTTGTTGGGAAAGAACTTCGCATCGTTGCTCTTTTGTGAGATCTTACCGTTGTAAATGTCTTTGGCGAGATCGGCCTGATAATCGGGTCCTAGTCTAACACCTTTGGTTTGAAGGGCATAGAGGGCGGTATTTGGCGATGGGTCAAAGGCTACAAATACTTCTTGGTCTTGGGTATTGTTGGTTTTTAGCCAGGTGCCTAAAATTTCTAAATCTCTAATATCTGTTATTACGTTTTGAGCATAATAATCATTGGGGGTAAAACGGTGATGGAGCATTCGATTGGCATGTCCAAAACTCACGAAAGGGATAATCCAAAGTCCAAGCATGCTAGCAACCGCAGGTATTCCTTGGAGAAAGATTTGACCGTTGAGGTATCGCTGTTGAAGGGAGAATATCGCAAAGAAAATAAAGGGCCAGGCCGATAAAAAGTAGTAATCGTGGTAGCGGAATTGAAGGTGAAAGAGTACGTAAAGCCCAGCGAAACCCAAGAATAGCCAGACGCTGAGTTGTTCAAAAACGGAAAGGGATGTCCTGTTTTTTATCATCGTAAAGACCCAAACCAAAAGGATGCCGGTGATGCACCAGGGGATATAGAGCGAATCGACCCATGTATTTAGGCTGTATTGGGTGACGGAGATGAATTCTGAGACGGAATGACTAGGATTGATTTGCTGCAGAAAATGGGTATTGTACGTCAGTTCTGTGAGATGTTTGGCATAGTAAACCCAGGCAATGATGGGCAGAATGGGAAGGATGAGTGTGAGTGCGTTGAATTTTGGGAAGCTAATGCGATCTTCGGTTTCATCCAGAATTTGATAGGTGTTATCGTCGGTTTTGACAACGGATTGGTTTTTCTTTCGCGATTGTGTGAAAAGGACGAGGCAAACGGCGATGTGAACGATGAGGAAGGAGACTTTAATGAGTCCGGTGAAGGTGATTAGTAGGAGATAGATGATCCAATTTTTCTTGGTATCGATGTTGTATTGCCACTGGATCCAGTGGTAGAGGGCTATGATTGACAACGACAGTGCGGCGGGGTCGGATAGAAAATTCCAGGTATAAAATACAAAGGTGGGAGACAGGTAATAGATACCTAGCAGGGCTAGTTTACTGAGGGTACGGGTTATGTGGAGGGATAAAATTCTCCATGCGGCCCACATTCCATAGGTCACGAGGCCACCAATGAGCAGGCGATAGATGATGGGTTTGAAGCCAAAAATTTGATAAAGCAGGGCTGTGATGTAGGGGAGGATTGGGAATTCCATGCCCGCGACGCCTTCGGCGGCGCGGTTTTCCATCACTCGGGGTTCAAAAAAATTCATCGATTCATGCCAGAAATTCCACGCCACGCAAGCACGATCGGCTTGGGCTCCTTGATGCATTCCAAAAACAGGCATATTGATAAAATCCAACCAGCCCAACCCAAGTTGAATGAGTATCCAAAAAATCCAAAAAGGTCGGTCGGGATTGCGTTCTTGCACGAGTTAGGATTCGTTTAGGATTTCGATGTTGCTGTTCTTCACGATGTATGTCGGCCTGTTTTTGACATTTTCGCTCACCCGACCCAAGTATTCACCGAGGATGCCGATGCCGAGTAATTGAACACCACCTAGAAAGAGCACGGATATGTGCAAGGATGTCCAACCGACTTCAGTAAAACCAAAGAATTTTTGATACAAACTATAGATGATGAGCATGAAGGCGATACCCGAAACGGCAAAACCGAGCATCGTAGCGACTTTTAAAGGCCAATTGCTAAAGCCAGAAATTCCGTCGGTTGCGAATCGCATCATCTTTCCGTAGGTGAATTTGGTATTTCCGCCCATACGTTCTTCGCGGTCGTACTCAACAAAAGTTGAATTAAACCCTATCCAAGCAATCTGACCGCGCAAATATTTATGCTGTTCGGGCATATTTAGAAGCACTTTTTGCACTTTGCGATGGATCAATCTGAAATCACCCGTATCCAATGGGATTTCGATTTGGGTAATGTTTGCTAGAAATCTATAGAACAATTTGGCGGTAAGCTTTTTAAGGAAGGATTCCCCTTTGCGTTTTTTACGTTTGGCATAAACGACTTCAAAACCCTCTTTGGATTTTGTTAAAAGCGCGGGAATAAGTTCGGGCGGATCTTGTCCATCGCCATCCATAATCACAATTCTTTCACCCACAGCGTGCTCTAAACCAGCCGAAATAGCGATTTGATGTCCAAAATTCCTCGAAAAATCGATGTATTTCACCGATACGTTTTCTTCGGAAAGCCCCATGATGATGGGAAGGCTGTTGTCCTTGGAGCCATCGTTCACGTAGATGATTTCGTAATGGAGTTGCAAGGGTAACAGCGCCGCGATAATTCTGTTGTTCATGGGAACAAGGTTCATTTCCTCATTGTAGATGGGAATGATTACAGATAAATCTATTTTGGGCGCAGCCATTCAACAAAAATATGCAAATTGAATAAGTACCTTTGTGATAAATTATAAAACATGAGCAAAATGCGTTTTTCCGGTCA
>JBEGUW010000006.1:0-19579 GCA_041178665.1 Bacteroidota bacterium | reverse complement strand
CATGGAAATGAAAAGTTATGAAGACATGGCATGGCAGTTGGGCATCAACACCATTGAAACCGTGCACAGAATGAAGTCGGCCGAATTTGTTACACTAGGCGAGGAAATGTTAAAGGCGGCTAAGCAAATCCAAAGCGGAGGTGTATTGGCAACCCAAGGTGAAATTTATGAAGCGTATCAGCGGTGTTTGCGACTGATGAGCTACTTGCAAGCCGTTGAATCAATGGGATTAATTAGTGGGGCGGAGTATCGGGATTTTGAAATACAGATACTGTCGCTCACACAGCGATTGCAGTCGTCGTATAAGTCTACAAGCCCCAATATTACACCCCAATGTTAACTTTGTGTTAAACATGGATTAACGCCTTTTTCTTGCTCGTGGTGTTGGTAATTTTGTGTGAATCAAAATAATAGTACAATCATGGCATTAAACAACATTCTGAGCGTTTTTTTACCGAAGGACAAGGTATTTTATAGTTTGTTTGAGCAAACAGCTCAAAACGTAACTGAGATGGGTAAATTGTTGCATCAATATGTATTTGAAGCCGACCCCAATATTCGTTTGAAAATTAGCAAGCAGATAGAAGATTATGAGCACCAAAACGATGAAATAACACATAATATTTTTACTGAATTGGGTAAGAACTTTATTACACCATTTGATCGTGAGGACATTCACTATTTGGCTTCTGCCATGGATGATGTTGCTGACTATATTCATGCCTCTTGCAAAAAAATGCAATTTCATGGGGTTAATCCACACGAGCAAGGAATTCAAAGTTTAGCTGAAATCATCATGCAAAGTGCTGCGGAAGTAGGAAAGGCGGTTATGCAATTGCGTGAATTAAAGCGACCAGAAAAAATTATGGAATGCCTGGTTCGAATCAACAGTTTTGAAAATCACGCTGACAATGTTTTTGATATGAGTATTAAGAATTTATTTGAAGTGGAAAATGATTTTAAGGAACTTATTCGTAAGCGCGAAGTTTATACAGTGATGGAGGTTGCTACTGACAAATGCGAAGATGTTGGGAATGTGATTGAAACGATTATTGTTAAATACGCGTAACTGAAATAAGAATACAATAAATCATGTCGACCCTTGTTATAGTGATCATTGTATTGGCATTGGTGTTTGATTACATCAATGGTTTTCATGATGCTGCCAACTCCATTGCAACAGTGGTGAGCACCAAAGTGCTTACTCCATTGCAGGCTGTGTTGTGGGCTGCGTTGTTCAATTCAGTGGCATTTTTCATTTTCAAGGACCACGCCGTTGCGAATACAATTGCCAAAACGGTAATTGATAATTATATCACTTTACCGGTAATTTTGGCTGGTTTGGTTGCCGCGATCTTTTGGAATTTGCTTACTTGGTGGTTCGGAATACCTAGTTCATCGAGCCACACTTTGATTGGTGGATTTGCTGGAGCTGCGGTGGCACACGCCTATTTTGTGAAGGGATGGGTTCCATTTGGGGAAGTTGTGGAAATGGATAAAATCACAAAAACGGTTTATTTCATTTTGTTGGCGCCGTTAATTGGCATGGTGATTTCCATCTTTATTACCGTTGTAACCATAAAAAGAAATGTTTACGGAAGACTGCTTTTTATTTTATTGTCAGCCGTGGGAATGTGGTTCCTATTTGGCACTTACAGACAGACGAAGTTGGAAGAGAATTTGTCGAAGTTTTATAAAGTTGACAAGTACAAGAAAGAGCTAGAAAAAAGTCCGGGGGATATAAAAATCACTAAGAAACTAGAGCAGGCGACTGCAAATTTTAATCTTAGTAAACCATTTTTAAAGAATTTTGATACCGATGGCCCTACTAAAACAGCGGGAGATATTGCGGCTGTTGTTGACCTAAAGTACATTGAAAATAGCAAGGTTAAAGGAATTGTTGCAAAAAAGCTAAAGATTGACCAAAGCAAGAAAGCGGCATTTTATGACCCAGCGCTGTTGCCTTTAGTTATTTCAGCGGAAAGTGCATTGGAAGAGTGTGCACCCATCATAGAAAATTATCAAGCGGCAGGGGTAGATAGCACGGCTAGTGCATTAACTCATAAGTTGGGTATGGACAAAGTGGGTGATTATGACAAGTTTAAAAAGAGCTTGGCCGTGAATGCGAAAAGCGATTTAGAGAAAGAGTTGGATAGGGCGGACAATCGTATGTTGTTATATTGTATTTTCTGTGTGATTGTAATTTTCATGTTGAGCTATATTTATTGTGAGGTGATTCAAAAACCCACGGCAAATCGCATGGTGAACATGTTCAAAAAGTTGCAGTTATTGTCTAGTGCAGCATTCTCAATAGGTCACGGTGGAAACGATGCGCAAAAGGTAATGGGTATTATTGGCGCAGCTTTAATTGCTGATAATTACATTTCAGAATTTAGTGAATTGCCAAATTGGGTTCCTATGGCTTGTTATGTGGCGATTGGTTTAGGTACAATGAGTGGGGGCTGGAAGATCATCAAAACCATGGGTACTAAAATCACAAAAGTTACACCACTGGAAGGCGTTAGTGCTGAAACCGCTGGTGCGATCACCTTGTTTATGACAGAGCAAATGGGTATTCCAGTAAGTACAACACATACGATAACAGGATCAATCATAGGTGTTGGCGCAACAAAACGTTTGAGTGCAGTACGATGGGGTGTTACCAGAAATTTATTAGTGGCTTGGATTATTACCATTCCCGTGAGTGCATTGGTTGCGGGGTTGTGTTACTTGCTATTGACCCTGTTGGGAATAAAATAGGTTCATTATACTATGTATCGGCCGGGATTGCTTTGATAAAATTCTGGAGTGGTTAACCAAACCAAAGATGTCACATCGCAATCATTTTGTAACTTTGATTTTCTGATGACTGAATCCAATGCCAATCCAACCGCTTTTATTCACCCTTCTGCTATTGTAGACGAGGGTGCGATAATTGGCGAAAGAACCAAAATATGGCATTTTACCCATGTAATGTCAACCGCAAAATTGGGTGTCAATTGCAACGTGGGTCAGAATGTTTTCATTGGAAGCAATGTCAACATTGGTTCGGGTGTTAAGATCCAAAACAACGTATCAATTTACTCGGGTGTTGAAATTGAGGACGATTGTTTTTTGGGACCCAGCATGGTTTTTACGAATGTAACAAACCCAAGGTCTCATGTTGAGCGGAAGGAGGAATACAAACTCACCAAAGTTAGAAAGGGATGTTCAATTGGCGCAAATGCCACGATTTTATGCGGGGTTACTTTGGGCGAGTATTCATTTGTTGGCGCTGGTACCGTGGTTACCAAAGATGTGTCGGACTATGCTGTGGTAGTTGGAAATCCCGCAAAGCAGATTGGATGGATGAGTGCGTTTGGAGAGAAATTGAATTTTGATAAAAACGGCGATGCTATTTGTGAGAGTAGCGGTGATAAATATCGCTTGGAGCACAACCAAGTGAGCAAATTGAAATAAATATGGAGCAAAAAAAGATTTTAGTTACAGGCGGATTGGGCTTTATTGGTTCGCATACGGTTGTTTGTTTGCATGAAGCGGGGTATAAGCCTGTAATCGTCGACAACCTACATAACTCAAGAATTGATGTGCTATCAGCGATTGCACAACTCATTGGTTATACACCGGAATTCATCCAAGGCGATGTAAATGACAAGTCTTTGATGACGGAAATTTTCGCGACTCACAACCCTGATGCTGTAATTCATTTTGCAGCGCATAAGGCCGTAGGTGAGAGCGTAGATCAACCATTAATGTACTACCACAACAATGTTGTTGGATTGGTTTCATTGTTGGAGGTGATGCAACAGGCCGATTGTAAAAAACTCGTTTTCAGCAGCAGTTGCACCGTTTATGGTGAGCCAGAGCAAGTTCCCGTAAAGGAATCAACTCCCACTAGACCCGCGGCAAGTCCGTATGGAGCCACAAAACAGATGGGCGAGGTGATTCTTAAAGACAACAAATGGTTCGAGGTTCAGTGTTTAAGATATTTTAATCCCGTTGGAGCCCATGAGTCTTCTTTGATTGGAGAATTGCCCTTGGGTGTGCCGAATAATTTGATTCCTTATTTAACACAAACTGTGGCGGGGATTCGACCTCAACTAACAGTGCATGGGGGTGATTACAATACGCCAGATGGAACTTGTATTCGGGATTATATTCATGTGATGGATTTGGCTGATGCTCACGTTGCGGCAATTGGTAGATTGTTTTCGAATCCAGTGGAGCAAATGGTAGAAATGGGTGATCCAAGCCTTGGCAATTTTGAGATTTTTAATATTGGTACGGGACACGGATATTCGGTATTAGAAGTTATTTCGGCTTTTGAATCAGCAACCGGCGAGAAAGTTCCGCATATCATTGGGCCTCGAAGAAATGGCGATGTGGTGGCGGTTTGGGCAGAAACAACCAAAGTCAATGAAGTCTTGGGATGGAAAGCAAGTCGTAACCTTGAAACCATGATGCGCGATGCGTGGAATTGGCAAAAGGCAACTAGTTGAGGGGTTAGTTGGTGGTAATCGCACGGTTCTAAAAACCAGAATATCTGGTTGAATGCCAATTAATTATTCTACAATCACACCAATATCACCGAGAGTTTTTGCCCGTACCCAAATTGCATCTTTCTGTAAGCTCCAGTCCACCAATTCCAAAGACTTTAACTTTCCTTGGGTTTTGATGCCATCGCCCATGGTTTGATTTAGTGATTCATTGATTGATTTTTTGGTTAGATTCACCAGGTCACTCATATCAAAAACCATCTGCGTCTCTAGTTTTTTTCTGATGGTTTCATCGAGCATCCACTTGGCCGCTTTTATCAAAACGTTTTTGGTAGATAGGTCGTACTCTACATTTTTGAGGGCTAGAACATTCTTGGCATTGTCAAACTTCGGCGAACCTAACAAAAAGAACACACCTTTTTTGGTTCCGGCAAATCCCATTTCGATGCCGAGCTTTTCGCCAGCGGGAAACAAGCGCAATGCGGTAATATTGATTTTGTCTTTTCCCATCGCAAAACTTTCGGTTTTCATCATATCAAATAGCTGCTTGGAAAGGCTATCATAATCTAATCGAAGGTCTGTATACACCTCAAAACCGCTTCCTTTTTTATACGGACTCAAATTGGGCAGCGGGGTACTGGGTTTGTTCCAAGGGCTACTTTGAATACTAGGCGTGGCCGTAATTCCGATATTGAAATTCAGAACAGAGCCTGTCATATTGATTTCGCTCACACTTAAACTCTGGGGTTGAAATCTCAAGTATCCTGTGTACGGAATTTGTATGTCGTCTTGAAATGCTCTCCAAACGGGCAAAATATAGGGTTTCAGGTCTTGTTTTGCGATTTCCGCATCGATGATTTTTGCAAATTTGCCCAATTCGGGTTTGAGCTGTTTAACCAAAACGTCGTTGATGTTAATGTTTGCAAATGTGACTCTACAGGGGTCAATGGGTGTTAGATCGGTGAAACTGGTATTGGATTTAATACGGTAGTTTGATGTCAGTTCGATATCGCTTTGAAGTTTAACTTTCGCTTTTCTCAACGATTCATCACCCCAACCACAGCTGAATGGGATTGGCGGGGTTATACAATTTTCATAAACACAAGCCGCGCAGTATTCGCCAGAAAAACCATAGGCGATGTCCAAGCCAAGAAACACGGTTTTGCCTTTGCCGGTGAGTTGAATGGGCTCTCTTTTGAGCTTGTATTGGTACCGTAGACCAGAGCAAGGACGGTCTGAACCGGTAAAATCCTTATCAAACGATTGGTCTGCCAATTTGATATACGATTTCAGGTCAACTTTTATAGGCACATTAATGGTTGAGGCGATAGCGGGCATCGGTTTTGCAGGTACGACCTGGTTGGCGGTGGCTGGGGCCTCGGGTTTGATGCTTCCACAGGCGGAAAAGACACTAACAAGTGCTGTTAGTCCGAAGAATTTAAAATTTTGACTTATCATGGGTGTGCGATGGCGATGGGCATGGATTTAAATCCAATTTCACCTTGCAATTTTAATACATAAAGCCCTGATGTAAAAGGCCTCGTATCAATATCAAATTGATTTGAAACAACTTTACCGTCAGAAATAATCTTACCATTCATATCATACAAATTCCAAGTTTGGTAACCCATGGCATTGTTGATGGTGACATGGTCATTTGTAGGCACCGGATAGGCCACAACGGAATGCAGAAATACAGTTTCCTGACCCACTTTCTGGTCAACAAGGAGAACATATCGCAAAGTATCGTTTTTTGCATTACCATCAACGCTGATTGATGCAAAGGCTTCCAGTACATAGGCGCCAGGGCTGCTAAATTTAAATCCCTTTAGGGAATTCAACCAAATAGTATCCAGGGGTGTCATTTTTCCTAAGACCAAGGTATCAGCAAACAAAATGGCTTTGCTGGGTTGCTGAACAATACGGTATCGAATAAGTGTGTTTTGGGTGGTACTACCTGCACCGATGTTTGCAATTTGAATCTTGGGAAATCGCAAGGAGTCGTTTTCTACAATTTTATCATTAGACCCAGGTTGCTTGGCCGAGAGCAGCGACAAATCTCTCGTAACATTCACAGCAACGGGAATAACCATTGAGTCGTTAAAGATATTTTGATCTTCAAAGGAGGAGGTAAAAATCCGAATTTCGGCGATTCCCAATTTGCTAAATTTGTGCTGTAAATCAAAGATCACAGTATCTACACCTTTGCTTTCAAGTTGGGTGACTTTGGATATATAGGCAGTTCTGGTTGCCCCTTCGAAAATTGAAATATTTACGAGTACTTTTCTGATGGAATCGATGCCTTGATTTTTTACCGTTATTGTTGTGGTGAATAGTGAATCGACCAAATCAAATTGATTGGTATCGGGCGAAAGTGTTGCGGCAAATGGGTAAGCATCTTTTCCCACTACTGCGGAAAACGAAATTCGAGCAGTATCATTGGATTTCACGAGATCTGAATTCAAATTTGAGTAACAGATCATGTTAAATGTGCCCACATTCATGGGCCTGAAACTTTGGGCAAAAACAACGGTATCGGACTTAAACGTATCTAGGGAGAAATTTTTGACATCGTAATAAATGCGATTTCCGTTTTGGTAAATTTCGCAAGTCACAGGCCCTGTAGATTTCAAATAACCATTGTTTTTTAGTAGCAGTTTTGGCGATATCGAGGGTTTTCCCAAGCTCATCACATCGCCTTGTTTTGGATTTGTAATTTGAATGGCTTGAAAGTCATAGGGTTTACCCACGCTAAAGAACTTCACCAAAGAATCGTTGTCTGTAAATAGGTCTAGATAGTGTTTCGTGCGGATCACAATCTTGTGAAGTCCTTGGTTTGTAGGCGTAAAGTTTTTTGTCATTGATAGCTCCAACGCATACAAAGCTTGAATGTAAGATTTGGTTGAATCGTAATAGACACGTTTGCCACTGGGTTCGTAAATGCTGCAATAAAATGGTACGCTAAAGGCTGGAATTAATCCATCGTTATAAGCTTTGAACTTAATGCCAATGGGTTTGCTTTTGGAGTAAAATTGGTCCACATCAGGGCTTCTTAGAGAATCCACACCGATATCTACGATTTTTCTGACATAAATGGTCCGAGATTGGGTGTCATTTTTCTTGTAAGCATCGCCAAGCATTTCCGTTGTGAAAACCACTTGTAATTTGCCGGTGTCGCTGCATTTGTAGGTGGGCCAGAAAAGGATTTTGGATTGGAACTTTGGCAGGGATAATAATTGGGTTTGGTTGTAAACAACTTTGGTTCTTTGGAAGATGCGACATCGAACGGTAAAGGTGGGAGAATTATCGTATCCTACATTTTGGACGTTGGCCATAGGCATCATGGTGTCGATTTTGTAATTATAACCACTGCCATTGCTGGGCTCGTAGACGGTATTAATCATCACGTCTTTTTTCACGCCGACATAGAATTTCCGTGTTGCGGTATCATTGTCTACCACCTGGTCGCCGGGTCTCTTCACGATAATCATTACTACATGTTCACCGTAGGAGGTGGGAATAAATCGCTTCGGGAAAGTATATTTACGTTTGATTCCACTGCTAAGTGTATCTCTAATGGTTTTGTTATAGAGTTTTGTGTTGCCGAACCAAATTTCACATCGAATATTGAAGCTGTCTGTTGCATTTTTTAAGCCGATGTTTCCAACTACGCCTTCAGGCGCTAAACTATCAACGGTATATGAGTTTATACTGTCTTTAGGATAATCAGCGGAAATCGCAGCGATATCAATGTCGGCTTGTAATCGCGGTTCAATCAGAAATTTATAGGGTGCATCGGGAGAGAAATCCACCCAGTTTGTATCGCCCAATGGTTCAGCATAAAAGAAGGTGCGAGGTCGAACAGGGTCTTCCATCTGATAGCCAAATGAAATATTGTTGGTTCCTAGTTGTCGTACGCCGACATAAAACGAGCCTTTTATTTGAACGGGTTTTTTTAGATCAAGGATATAATTTCCGGACTTACTGGTGAGGGAATCGCTTTGATAAATCAATTTTCCTGGTCTTCTTCGCGTGCTGTCGTGGGACCATATTCCTACTTTGAATGGCTCGCCACCACTTCCAAAGGTTACGGTAATTTGATTGATGTTTTTGGGTGAATTGGAGAAAAATTTGGCAACAAAATCGCCATTGGTTCCGTTAAAGCCAATTCCACCGGGTGCAGGGGATTGAGTTACGTCGCGATAACTATAAACATTTGCATTACCCAATCGATAAGACTCGCCGCTGTTGTTATAATTGTTGGGGTCGTTGCTTTCTACATAAATGGTATCGAGTCCGGCATTTACGGGATTTAGTGAGGGGACGTTAAAAAATCCTTGTTCACCGGGGGCAATCGACACTTTAAAGCTATCTTTTTGGGTGTTAAATCCTTTACTGCGGGTATAAACGTTGTAATTAGAAAGTGTTTGTTTACCTACATTTCTTAGGAGCACTTGTACGCTATCTGGTTTACCAAGCGGTATTGGGAGTTTGCCAAGAGAGTATACTTTTATGACGGCAATGTCCTTTTGAAACTTGGGAAAATTCAAAATGATGGTAGGGTGGTAACTGGCGCTATTGGGAAGGCTATCGAAGCCAGTGGTTGAAATCCCGTACTTTACTTGGTTGGCTGCATAGCTTGTAACGGTGGTTGGGCTTTCAAAATACCATTGCAGGGTTGACGTTTGTTTTTTGATTTGTTGATATTCAACGAAGATGGCCAAGTTTTCACCATTCAAAGAATCATAAACATATTTAGAAGTAGCAAAGGGGATTTTGTAGAATTTTTCTAGTGCACCAATGTAGCTGGAGGGGGTATTGCTGAAGACGAGGGTACTATTTTTTGTTTCGGTTGGAAAGTGAAGTTTACCTGCACCAAAGTCGGAGCGCGATGTGTTCTGAATCCAAATCTTACAGAAGGTGCTGCTGTTGGGTGCTGCTATGGATGCGACATGAAAAAACTCGCAAGATTCGATCGTGTCTTTATGGTAGAGGTTGGCCAATTCTGCTTTTGGGAAGATGTATGCAAAACGTGATACTTGGGTGTCTTTGGTGGTGCTAGCGACCATCGGTCCGCCCAAGGTACCGGCGAAGGAGCCATCGCCAATTTTGACGTATTGTCCCAGTGCTGCAGGTATTATCGCAAAGAAAATTGCGACAAGGACGAGCCATATTTTCAGTTTTCCCCTCATTTTATACAAACCTACGCGAAAATGATCAACTTGCCGAGTCAAATTGTTTAATTTGCACCATCGTGAACAAGCAGAAACTCGTACAAGAAATCCTATCAAAACGCTCCTATTTATGTACCGGATTGGACACCCAAATTGAGAAACTCCCAAAGGGTTTGGAGCGCAATGGCAATGGATTGATGCAGTTTAATCGCGACATAATTGACGCCACGAAAGCGCACAGTGTGGCTTATAAAGTGAATACCGCTTTTTATGAGCAATATGGCAAGGCTGGATGGGAATGGATGGAAGAAACCTTGCAGTATTTACCGAATGATACTTTGAAAATTGCGGATGCAAAACGGGGTGACATTGGCAATACAAGCAGCATGTATGCGAAGGCGTTTTTTGAGACGCTACCTTTTGATGCAATTACAGTAGCGCCTTATATGGGTGAAGACAGTTTGCGTCCGTTCTTGGAGTTCAAAGACAAGTGGGTGATATGTTTGGCGCTCACAAGCAATGCAGGTCATGCTGATTTTCAGTTGGGAGAATACGAAGGGAAGAAATTGTACGAACGCGTTATTGAAACGGTTTGCAAGTGGGGCAGCGAAGAGAATTTGATGTTTGTTGTGGGTGCAACGCGTGCCGAAATGGTAGGAGAAATCCGCAAGATGATACCGAACCACTTTTTATTGGTGCCAGGTGTTGGTGCGCAAGGGGGGAGTTTGGCCGATATTACCGAAGCGGCTGCGAATAAAGAAGTAGGGTTGTTGGTCAATTCCTCCAGAGGTATTTTGTACGCTTCCGAAGGGGAGGATTATGCTGAAGCGGCGGCTATCGAGGCCAAGAAATTGGCGCAGGAGATGAGCGGGCTTATCCGCGTGGTTTAAGCGGTCTGATTTCCAAGTTTACATTATGGAAATTGTCCGGAGATTCTAGGCAATAAACGATTTGCGAAGCCACATCTTGGGGCATCAGCATATTGTCGTGCGGTTGAATATTCTCGCTATGTCTAAAGAAATCCGTTTTTACCGAGCCAGGATAAATGCAAGTAACTTTCACTCCAAAATCGCGAACTTCCTTATATAGTGCATCGCTAAAACCTCTTACGGCAAATTTGGTAGCGCAGTAACCGCTCACTTGTTGGTAGCCTTCAAGGCCGGCGATGGATGAAATATTGATGATATGTCCAAGACCTTGTTTTTTCATGGACGGCAATGCCAATCGGGTGGCGTAAAAAAGGCCTGTCACGTTTGTATCGAACATTTCTTGCCATTGATCAAGGCTAATTTCTTCGCAGAAACCAAAGTATCCGAGGCCAGCGTTGTTAATGAGAATATCAATTTTGCCGTGCGCGGTTAGGACTTTGTCGAAAGCGGTTTGAAGGGATTCATGGTTTCTAACATCGGCGATAAGGCAATGGTAGTTATCGTGTTGGGTAGTGCAACCGGATCTGCATAGACCATAAACGGTGGCGCCTTTTGCTAATAATTGGTTTACACATTCCAGGCCAATTCCTTTGTTGGCTCCAGTTACAATGGCGATGCGGTTATTAAGATTCATTTTTTTGAGTATTGAGAAGAGTTAACAATGATGAGTCGATTTGGTTCCAATCCCATGCAATTGACGTGATTTTTGTGTTGTTTATGTCAACGAAGTGCTGGTATGATTTATCGTAGTAGACCAGTAGAATTTCCACCCACTTTTTGAAATCATTTGCTTCTAGCGCTTCAACGGCGGCTTGTTCATGTTGGCCACCAAGTCGTTTTCTAAGTTTTTGGGTTTGGGCGATGAGCTGATCTTTGGGTAGGCCGGCGTATTCTTTGATGATGCGATTTATTCTTGTTTGCGCATCGACGTGAATTTCGAGGCTTGGGGCTTCTTGCATTTGCTTCCAGAGTCCTTCGGGCACGGCACATTGACCTACGGTTCTACTTTCGTTTTCTACGTAAACGGTTTGGTTGTTATGAAATTGCAGGTAATCGAGGGCGATGAGGTTTTCAAACATTTCGTTTCTAGGCTGGGCGGGCATTCCAACGCCTCCGAGGGCACTGCCTTTGTGGTTGGCTCTTTTTTCTAGGTCGATGATGGCCTTGCCATTGTTTTGCAGCAACTGCAGGAGTTCTGTTTTTCCCGATCCGGTATGACCTGCGATTAAAACGATGTTTAGGGGTGTTTGAAGTGTTTGGAGCACCCAGTTCCGGTAGGATTTATAGCCATCTTTTACGATAAAAACGGGGTGACCGCTCCATTGTGTGATGGTGGAAGCGATTTGGCTACGAAGTCCGCCTCTCCAGCAGTAGAACAGGAGTTTTTTTTGATTGTTGTGTTGAATTTCCATCAGTTGTTGATAGATGGAAGCGAATTTGGGACCGGTTATGGAGAGGCCAAGCATGACGGCTGCTTCGCGGCCGTCATGCTTGTAAGCGCGGCCTACGGCCGCGCGATCTTCATCGCAAAGTATAGGTACATTGATGGCATTTGGAATGTGGGCGCGTTCAAACTCCGACTCACTTCGTACATCAACCCAAATAAATTCGTCACGTCTGAGCAGCGCTTCCTGAATCGTTAACGCCCTGGTCTGACTCATGATTACATGATTACTTCCAACAAGCTGCGGTATGCCAACACGGTGTCGCCATACTTTTCCTTTGTTTTTGCTTGTAATATCGGACCAAACTGATCCTTGTATTGATTGTAATTTTCTATGGAATTGGCGGTGTACTGAATGGCATAATTCACCCCTTCATTGTCGTCCGCATCGGTAAGCAATTTAAGGATCTTGCAATCTGTAAAGCAGCCGGTTTGCATCACCTCAGGAATATGCTCCTGCTGCATCCATATTAGCCATTCTTCGGCCATGTGGCTGCCCACATTACAAGTTACATTATAAACAATCATTCTTTATTGCGTAATGCGGATGTTGTAGCCCTCCATGATTAGGTTTGCCAACAATTTTTTACAAGCCAATTCAGCCATTTCGTGAGCCTCTTCAGCGGTATTGGCATCCAAATCCATGGTGATAAATTTCCCAATGCGTACGTTGGATGCGTTGTTTAAACCAATTTTTGGCAGGCCATTGGCAACAGCTTTTCCTTGGGGATCCAACAATCCCTTTAATGGTAAGATTTCAATCTCGGCAACGAATTTCACAGTACAAACCTACATTAAAATCCGCAAAAAATCGTGTACTTTGCCGTGATGATTTTACACAAAAAACAAACGTTATGGGTGGCGCTGGCTTTCATTTTGATATTTTCTGGGTGCAATGGAAAGAAGCAAGTGGATACGCAATCGTCTAAAGACAGTTTGACATCTGTAAATGATAGTATACCTAAAGCAGGCGAACCCTTGCGTGGATCGGACACGGGGATAGTGGTGATGGAGACGAAACGAACCCAAACGACGTTGTTGGGTGTATGGCATCAGTTACCGGTTAAGGGGATTCGGGAAGCAATCAAAACCAATGCGACATTGATTGTGGCGGAAATAGTTTCTCGCAAAGTAAGTATGGAAGGCGGTCTCACTTTGGTGTATCGAAAAATGCCAAGCGAAGGAACTCAAGAAGTGTTTATCGGCATACCGATTGGTGGAAATAAGGACCTTGACCGCGAAATGTCAGAATTAAATACCGGAGGAAACGCATCGGACAAACAGATGTTCACAATCTTAACCCTACCCGCGGCAACGTATCTTAAGGCCACGGTAAATGCCGAACCTGGATTAACCACTAAGTCATGGTTGCAGTTTAAGTCGTTGATGCTGAACCGAAAACAGTGCATTGCCACTGACTTTGAGTCGAAAGAAAATGCAAACGCGAAGTTGGGACAGGTAGATTTGGGCAAAGTGGCAAAGACTTTTCCGTACATGGAATACTATACGGACAGTAGGAATTTAGAAATGGCGACAACTGTGGCACAGGCCATTTTATTGATGCGCAAACCTTGAGAAACCAACCAGCATATCTAATTCCTGGCGATACCGTTTTGCTGATTGCGCCTTCTCGGAGTGTGAGTGAATCGGATGTGGCGGCTTTTTCTCGTTGGGTTTCAGCGCAAGGTTGGCGGTTAGAATATGCACCCAATTTGTTTGACGTGGAACATCAATTTGCGGGGAGCGATCAACATCGGGCAGAAGATTTAATTTGGGCGATTACCCATCCTACGGCAAAAGCCATTTTTACCGCTAGGGGCGGATATGGTTGCGTTAGGACGGTATCGAAGGCAGAGGAATTGTGCGATGCGATAGTGGGAATGTCGAGTTTGATAGAGTTGTTAAAACAGTCGCCAGCCAAATGGTTGGTTGGTTTTAGCGATATTACTTGGTTGCATCTGTTGTTTGCAAAAGCCAATTTTCAGAGCATTCATGGACCGGTGGCAACGCAGTGGAATTTAACACACGGGCACATCGATCAAAACATTTCTCACCTGGCAAAGACGTTGGTGGGCGATATCGTGTCATTGGATTTGTCGAACAGTGATGTTGTTCGTTCAAAGCCATTCGCCGGCGAGTTGGTGGGGGGAAATTTGAGTTTGTTGTATGCATCCTTAGGCACTTCTGTCCAGCCCAATACAGCAGGTAAAGTTTTATTTATTGAGGATTTGGACGAATACTACTACCACATTGATAGGATGTTGTTTTCATTAAAATTGGCAGGACTTTTTGATGGGATAAATGGGTTGTTGGTGGGCAGTATGATTGAAATGAACGACAATGCGGTTCCTTTTGGAAGGTCCGTTAAGACGATGATAACAGAATTGCTGGCGGATTCTGATTTTCCAATTGTTTTCGATGTACCGGTGGGACATGACGAAGAAAACATATCAATAAAGTTGGGTGCGGATTGTAACTTTGAAAATTCAAGACTAACTCAATAGCGCTGTGATTTCATCCAAAACATTTATTGCATTCACCAAATTTGGTATTGTTGGGGGGATTAGTTTTTTGGTTGATATGTCGGTGTATTACGGTATGAGCCAGTTCATGCCCACCTACTTGGCAAAGGCTGCAGGTATTATGGTTGCCACATTGGTAAACTACAAGCTGAATAAATACTGGACCTGGGAGAGCAAGAAGTCGGAGGGTGGTGATAAATCAAGGAATGAGACATTAAAGAAATATTTGATGTTGTATGCTTTGAGTGGCGGAATAAATGTGGGCACGAATGAAATCATGTTGGCATCTTTGCCCAATTGGGAGTTGCAGTTGAACATGGTATTTCCTTCTGTGGGTGACATCGCGGCCAATACAATGGGCGGGATGAAGCAATTGTTTGCGGTGAAGATTGATAAATTATTTGCTGTTTTAACGGCAACAGCGGTGGGGATGGGTGTCAATTTTCTGGGTCAGAAGCTTTGGGTTTTTGGACGAAGTGGCAAATAGTCGGCCGTGGTGATAAATGATTAACTTTGTAAGAATTCAACTTTAAGAAAAAATAATATGGCATGTACTTCTTGTGGAACCAAGGCTGGCGGCACCCCGGGTGGGTGTAAGAGCAACGGCACTTGTGGGACCAGTGGCTGCAATGCGTTGAATGTATACGATTGGTTCAAGGACATGGACCTGCCTACGGGCTATAAACCTTTTAATGTGGTAGAAGTTCGATTCAAAGGTTCTCGCAAAGAGTTCTTTAGAAACACGAACAATTTGGACCTATTTACTGGTGATTACGTATGTGTTGACAGCAGCATTGGTTTTGATATTGGGACTGTATCTGCAACGGGCGAAATCGTTCGATTGCAATTGAAAAAATATAGAGTTCGCGAGGATTCCGACGAGATGCATGGCATTCAACGGGTGGCCAGTGAACGAGATATGGAACGTAGGGAGGAAGCGAAAAGCAAAGAGGATCAAACCTTGGAGCGTGCGCGGACGATTGCGTTTTCATTGAATCTTCAGATGAAGATTTCCGACATTGAGATTCAGGGCGATGGTAGAAAGGCGATATTTTTCTATACGGCCGAAACGCGTGTGGATTTCCGTGAATTGATCAAGCGATATGCTGATGAGTTTAAGGTAAAAATTGAAATGCGACATATTTCCTATCGGGAGGAAGCGTCTCGATTGGGTGGTACGGGTGTTTGCGGTAGAGAGCTTTGCTGCAGTACGTGGCTAACCGATTACAAGCAGGTAAATACCGGAGCGGCGAGGGTTCAAAACTTGAGCATCAACATGGAAAAATTGGCCGGTCAGTGCGGTCGTTTAAAGTGCTGTTTGA
Source organism: Bacteroidota bacterium (assembly GCA_041178665.1). Lineage (GTDB taxonomy): Bacteria > Bacteroidota > Bacteroidia > NS11-12g > UBA955 > UBA955. The sequence continues at coordinate 3,692 of JBEGUW010000006.1, read as the reverse complement.
ACTTCGAGTTGGATCAATACGTTGAGGCTACAGATGCATTTCCAAAGGCTAAAATTGTTCGATTGGATACAATCAACGGGATGGCTTATGCGCGCAAAACTGATATTTTAAAGAAGTTGATGTGGTTCTCTTACGATGACAATCAGACTTGGGTTGCTTTGGCTGTTGACAAGGTGAACGAGGTGATGGAGGAGAATAAGAATGGCAAACAATCGGCGGCATTGCAAGATTTAGCGCCGGCGAGTGCGGTATTGGAAAAAGTGGGTACCACGATGGAAGACCGCAATAATGACTTTATTGGTAATTCGGAATTGTTATCGGACGATGAGTTTGCATTGAAGAAAAGAGGTCCTGAAAAAGGAGATCAACGCAATGGAGATCGCAGGAAGGGTGGCAACGATAGACGTCCAGACAATCGCGGTCCACGACCTGCAGGTGAAAACCGAGGTCCGCGTCCTGATAATAGAGGCCCAAGGCCAGAAGGCGGTCCTAGACCGGCAGGTGAAAACCGAGGTCCGCGACCAGATAACAGAGGTCCAAGGCCAGAAGGCGGTCCTAGACCGGCAGGTGAAAACCGAGGTCCACGCCCTGAAAACCGTGGCCCAAGGCCAGAAGGCGGTCCAAGACCAGTAGGTGAAAACCGAGGTCCGCGTCCTGATAATAGAGGTCCAAGGCCAGAAGGTGGTCCAAGACCAGTGGGAGAAAACCGAGGTCCGCGTCCTGACAACCGAGGCCCAAGGCCAGAAGGCGGTCCGAGGCCAGTTGGTGAAAACCGAGGTCCGCGCCCTGAAAACCGAGGCCCTAGACCAGTAAACGGACCTAAGCCGAATACTGACTCACCAAATACAAATACTGGCGATTCGCCAAAATCAGAATAACAATAAGAATCAAAATAACAACAAGAGAGGGGCGCCTGGGGCGCCCCTCTCTTGTTTAAAATATAAATGGGAATTGTTGGCGAGCGCCACCAATGATTTAATAACTCAAGTACATGCTCTTCTGCTTGTACAATTCGCGGAAGGCTGGATCTTTTAAGTCTTTGATGAACAGGATACTTTCGCCGGTACTCTTCATTTCTGGACCCAATTCGCGGCTTACACCCTGAAACTTGTTGAAGCTGAATACAGGTTGCTTAATTGCATAACCTGAAGGCCTCGCCGGGATGGTAAAGTCCTTGATTTTATTTGCCCCCAACATCACCTTTGTGGCCATATTTACATAAGGGAAATCGTAGGCCTTACAAATGAAAGGTACAGTTCTAGATGCCCTTGGATTGGCTTCGATTACATATACTTTCTCATCTTTGATGGCAAACTGTATGTTCATCAATCCGCGAATATTCAATGCATGAGCCAATTTCTCAGTGTATTCGATCATTAGGTTTTGCACTTTTTCACTCAGCGCAAAAGGAGGAAGTACAGCGCTCGAATCGCCAGAGTGAATACCAGCAGGTTCGATGTGTTCCATCATTCCCAATATGTGAACGTCTTCGCCATCGCAAATACTATCGCTTTCGGCTTCCTCCGCACGATCCAAGAAGTGATCAATCAACACCCTGTTACCAGGTAAATCGCCAAGTAATTTAACAACCGCCTTTTCCAAGTCTTCGTCGTTGATTACAATCACCATCCCCTGTCCGCCCAACACATAACTAGGTCGAACCAACACAGGATAACCCACTTGATTTGCAATTACGATTGCCTCTTCGGCATCAAGGGCCACACCGAATTTTGGATAAGGAATATCTAACTGGGCAAGCATTTCACTGAAACGACCTCGATCTTCGGCGATATCCATGTTATCGTAACTGGTACCTATGATTTTAATGCCTTTTTCTTGCAGCTTTTCGGCCAATTTCAAAGCAGTTTGTCCACCCAATTGAACGATAACGCCTTCGGGTTTTTCGTGTTGGATGAGTTCCCACAAATGCTCCCAATAAACGGGCTCAAAGTAGAGCTTATCCGCGATATCAAAATCGGTACTAACCGTTTCGGGGTTACAATTGATCATAATGGCTTCATAACCAGCCTCGCGAGCTGCCATGATTCCGTGAACACAACTGTAATCAAATTCGATACCTTGTCCGATGCGATTTGGGCCGCTACCTAGAACAAAGATTTTCTTCTTATCGCTGACGATACTTTCATTTTCACCGTCGAAGGTTGAATAGAAGTAATTGGTAGGACTTGGGAATTCAGCGCTACAGGTATCAACCATTTTATAAACGCGGCGAATGCCTAGGCTATATCGTTTTTCACAAACCTGATCTGCCGTAGTGTTACCACCCATTAACCATGAAATTTGCTCATCGCTGTATCCTTTTTCTTTGGCAATTTTTAACAATGCCGCAGGAATATTGTCGATGCTATATCTTCTGATTTCAGTATCAGTTTTTACCAAATCAGCGATTTGCTCCAAGAACCAACGGTCTACGCGGGTAATTTTCTGCACGCTGCTGATGGGAACGCCCAAGGCCAAAGCGTCTTTGATCTGGAAAACGCGATTCCAGCTGGCGTATTCCATGCCATGAACCAATTCTTCTAGGTTGCGACTTACCTTATTACCATCAGCGCCGAGGCCATGACGGGAAATTTCGAGACTCTGACAAGCTTTTTGTAGTGCTTCTTGGAAGCTTCTGCCGATGGCCATGACCTCACCAACCGACTTCATTTGGAAGCCTAGGCGGGTATCAGCCCCATGGAATTTATCGAAGTTGAAACGAGGGATTTTTACGATTACGTAATCCAAGGCAGGCTCGAAGAATGCGCTGGTTGTCTTGGTAACAGGGTTTTTGAGTTCGTCCAAGTAAAAACCGATGGCCAATTTGGCTGCGATTTTCGCAATTGGGTATCCTGTTGCTTTTGAGGCCAAGGCGGAACTTCTACTTACTCGAGGGTTGATTTCGATGGCGATAATTTCTTCGTCCACTGGGTTAACGCTAAACTGTACGTTGCAACCTCCGGCGAAAACACCCATACTGCGCATCATCTTGAAAGCCATATCGCGCATTCTTTGAAAGGCAGTATCGCTCAATGTCATTGCAGGGGCTACGGTAATTGAATCCCCGGTGTGAATCCCCATCGGGTCGAAGTTTTCGATGGTACAGATTACGGCGATATCGTCTTTGCTATCGCGGAGCAACTCAAATTCGTATTCTTTCCAACCCAAAACGGCTTGCTCCACCAATACTTCATGGACGGGGCTGCACTCAAGGCCATATTGTAAGGCACGATCAAATTCTTCTTTCTTGTAAACGATGGCACCCCCAGTTCCTCCGAGCGTGTAGCTAGGACGAATAACCAATGGGAAGCCGATGCGTTGTGCGATTTCTTTTCCTTCGAGGAAGCTGTTGGCGATCTGACTTTTAGCTACACCAACACCAAGTTCAACCATCAATTGACGGAATTTCTCGCGATCTTCCATTTTGTCGATGGCGACAATATTCACCCCAATAATTTTGCAATTGTATTTTTCCCAAATGCCTAGCTCATCACATTCTTTGGCCAAATTCAATGCAGTTTGTCCGCCCATGGTTGGCAAAACTGCATCGATATCTTGCTCTTGAAGAATTTTTTCGATGCTTTCTGGAGTAAGGGGTTGGAGGTACACATGATCCGCATTCATTTTGTCGGTCATGATGGTCGCAGGATTGCTATTGATTAGCGATACTTTGATGCCTTCTTCTCGAATGC
>JBEGUW010000005.1:0-23375 GCA_041178665.1 Bacteroidota bacterium | reverse complement strand
GTAAATCACTTTGGGCTTGTTGCGAGTAATAGTAGTTACTACGACAGCAGTTTTCACGGTACGGAATCAGAGTCGGAGGTGGGTTTGGATGTGAGTTTTCAGAATAGTTCGATGTTTCATTTGAGTTTAGACCACTCGTATTACGATTTGTTTTTGCCGTTTGATCCCTTGGATGAGGGCAAGTATTTTTTTGGTAAATATGAATGGACGGCTGTGCACACTGAGTTTACTAGCAACAATCGCAAGCCATTGAGTGGGTTTGTTGAGGCTTCTTACGGTGGCTACTTCATGGGTAAGAAGTACGAGTTTGGCGGAAATCTATCGTATCGGGTGAAGGGCTTGGGCAAGCGCAAATTGCCGTTATTGTTGTTCAATGCAAACTGGAATCACATCAATGTGGTGATGAGCGACAGTCAAACATCGGCTATCAATTTGATTGGATTTAAAGCGGAATATAGCATCAACACCAATACGTATTTGACGGGGTTTTTGCAATACAACACGCAATCTGAGAAGATGAATGTGAATGTAAGATTCCAATGGAGATACCGTCCGATGAGTGATTTTTTCTTGGTGTATAGTCAGAACTACGACCAATTTCAATCGGTATTGCCGAATCGCAATGCGTACTTGGGTGCATCGTACAGAACCCTTGCTGCGAAATGGGTGTATTGGTTTAACTAGAACCCGTTGACGTGTGGTGAATTAGAACCCGTCGCCGTCTAGGATATTGCCGAGTCCGCCAAGGATGCTGCCTTCTTCACGCCTTCCGCCTGGGGTGCCGTAGCTGAGGATTTTGCTGGCCAAGCGCGATACAGGTAAACTTTGCAACCACACTTTTCCGGGGCCTCTCAACACGGCGAAGAACAGGCCTTCACCCCCGAAAAGGGCATTTTTCACGCCACGAACCATTTGAATATCGTAATCTATGCCTGAGGTAAACGCCACGATACAACCGGTATCGATGCGGAGAGATTCACCCGCACGGAGTTCTTTTTCGAGTACGTGACCACCTGCATGAACAAAAGCGAGGCCATCGCCTTCGAGTTTTTGCATGATAAAGCCTTCGCCACCGAAAAGACCGGTACCGAGTTTGCGTTGGAATTCGATGCCCACGCTTACGCCTTTTGCTGCGCAGAGGTAGCTATCTTTCTGACAGATGACTTTCCCGCCGAGTTGTTGGAGGTCGAGGGCCATGATTTTACCGGCATAGGGTCCGGCAAAGGTTACACGGGCTTTGTTGTAGCCCATGTTGGTGAAGGCGGTCATGAAGAGTGATTCACCGGTAAGGAGGCGTTTTCCGGCGCCCATGAGTTTGCCGAGGATTCCGCCATTTTGGTTGCTGCTGCCATCGCCAAATACGGTTTCCATTTCGATGCCATCGTCCATGAACATAAAGCTGCCGCTTTCGGCCATCACGGTTTCTTGGGGATCAAGTTCAATTTCTACACACTGCATTTCTTCACCGAAGATGCGGTAATCGATTTCGTGGTTCCGTCTCATAGTTTTATGGGGTTGGTGATTTGTGGAATGGGTGATTTTTTGGGTGATTATGCGTTTTCGCTGGGCAATTTTTTGAGTGCGAGGATGCTAAAATCGCTATTTTCCTGTACGATGGTATTGCTGAGATGACCGAGGCCATCGATTTCCATATTTACCACATCGCCGGGTTGTAGCCATTGTTCTGGGTAGTTGGGGTTGTTGAGTTTGCCTGTGCCGTTGAGTTCAAGGAAGCAACCGGTACCTACTGTGCCACTGCCGATGACATCGCCAGGGAAAATGTCTGCACCGTATGCACAACGTTCTACGATTTCGGCGAAGGTCCAATCCATATCGCCTACGCTGCCTTCACTGACTTGGATGCCATTGACCCAGCACTTCATGGCGAGGTTATAGCTATTGCCTATGTGACCGGGTTTTGCTTGAATTTTATAGGGTTCGAGTTCATCGGGTGTTACGAGCCAGGGGCCAATGACGGTGCTAAAATCTTTTCCTTTGGCTGGGCCGAGGTTGAGGAGCATTTCTTCCATTTGGAGTCGGCGCGCACTCATGTCGTTCATGATCATATAACCCGCGATGTATTGATCGGCTTCTTCGGCTTTCACTTTTCTACCGCGTTTTCCAATTACGATGGCTGCTTCGAGTTCAAAATCCAGTTTGTGGAAATGATCGGGCATACATGGAATTTCACCGGGGCCTTGAATGGCGTTGTGGTTGGTGAAGTAGAAGATGGGGTATTGATCAAATTCTGGGATCATGGGCACGCCTCGGTTTCTGCGGGCTGCGGCCACGTGTTGGCGGAAAGCGTATCCATCCCTGCAAGAAGTGGGTTGGGGTACGGGTGCCAAAAGGATATCATTGGAGCAAGGGATTCCGAGCGCTGCATGTTGGCCGGCGATGATTTCTGTTTCAACGGCTTTGGCTAGGGCGCTTTGGTTGTCCCAATCATTCAACATATCGCGCATGTTCATGGCGATGTTGGGGTTGATGGTGTGAAGGGGAAAAATTTGGTTGTTGACCAGGATGCCGGTTTGGGCGAGGTCATTGGTTTTGAAGGTGACCAATTTCATACTACAAAAATACGTCTATTTTCGGAGTTTGTGTGGGTAATCCCATTTGGTGATTGGCGGTTGATGGGTGAAATTTGTTGCATGGAAACATCGCAGCGAGTAAAAACAAAGGTTTTGGTAACGGGCAGTAACGGATTGTTGGGGCAAAAGCTCACGGATTTGTTTTTGGGGCAGCCGAACTGGGATTTATTGGCTACTGGCGCGGGTTTAAACCGTCATCCTGCGAAGGAGGGGTATCGATATGAAACGATGGATATCACCAACGCGGATGAGGTGGAAGCGATTTTACAGCGAGAATTGCCTGATGTAGTGATTCACACGGCGGCGATGACGCAAGTCGATGATTGTGAATTTAAACGCGATGAATGCGTGGCATTAAACGTAACAGCGGTGGAGGAATTGGCAAAATTGAGCAGTTCTTTGGGGTTCCATATGGTTCACGTGAGCACCGATTTCATTTTTGATGGCACAAAACCGATGTATGTAGAATCGGACGAGGCAAATCCATTGAGTTATTACGGTTGGAGCAAGTTGGAGGGTGAAAAAAAGGTAATCGAATATGCCAATAGTTACAGCATTTTGAGGACGGTTTTGGTGTTTGGTCAGGTTGCTGATATGAGCAGAACGAACATCGTACTTTGGGCTCATGGCACATTGAAGAATCAGAAATCAGCGAATGTGGTTACGGACCAATTTAGGACACCTACGCTAGCGGAAGATTTGGCGATGGGTTGTTATTTGGCTGCATCGCAAAGAGCTAGAGGCATATTTAATATTGCCGGAAAAGACTATATGAGTGTGATTGAATTGGTTGAAAGGGTGGCGGCATTTTATGGTTTCTCGATGGATTGCATCAACCGGGTGGATAGCAGCACGTTGAATCAACCGGCGAAACGACCTCCGATTACAGGGTTGGATATCAGTAAGGCTGTAAGAGAATTGGGTTACGCGCCGAACTCTTTTGAAGAGGGGTTGGCCTTGTTGGGATTGCAGTAGGGAATCGCCGAGGGCGCAGGTTTAGTTAAGGTTTCTGCATCACTTCACCACACTGTTTGCAAGTTCTGAGATCTTCAGATGCGTAGTAGTGATTGAAATGATTTAGGAAATCCGTTTCGATATTGTTTAACTCAAAATACGCCTCGTGCAGTTTGTGATTGCAGTTTTCACAGAACCAAAGCAGGCCATCGGTAAATCCTTTTCCAACGCGAACTCTTTCGATTACCAAGCCAATGCTGCCTTCTGTTCTTCCTGGGCTGTGCGGTACTTTTGGTGGGAGTAGGAACATGTCTCCGGGGCCCATTTTTACATCTACGCGTTCGCCATTTTGTTGGGTTCTTACCGTGATTTCACCTTCCAATTGATAGAAAAGCTCCTCGGTTTCATTGTAGTGATAATCTTTTCGCGCATTGGGTCCGCCCACAACCATCACAATATAATCGCTGCCCTCGGGGTAAAGATTCTTGTTTGCAACGGGTGGCTTGAGGAGGTGTCGGTTTTCTGCGATCCAAGCTTGTAGATTAAAGGGTTTACGAATTTCCATGGCGATGTTTTATGCTTGTTAAGGTATACCGAAAAAATTGTCGGTATGGCAAAAGTAAATGATAGTTCACGCATTTTTTATGTCATTTGTCATCTCGCAAACTTTTTGCAACTTTTGCTAAAAGTTCATCGCATCGAACACTTAACTTTGTCGCACAACTTCCATGAGTGACGCGATAAAACATGAGTGCGGTGTTGCTTTCATTCGGTTGAGAAAACCGTTGGAGTACTACCGAGAAAAATATGGCACATATTGGTATGGCTTAGCCAAGCTACAATATCTCATGACCAAGCAACTAAACCGAGGTCAAGACGGTGCGGGGATGGGGGTTGTGAAATTGCATCCTGAGTATGGTGCTCGTTATTTGGCAAGAAAGCGGAGCGCGAGTAAAACGGCCATAATTGATATTTTTGAAGAGGTGGGTGAGGCGTTAAACGAGATTCCTTTGGAGTTTCGCAACAATGCGGAATACTTACGTCAGAATTATCCTTACGCTGGTGAAATGTTGTTAGGTCATTTGCGTTATGGCACTTACGGCGGCAACAGCATCGAAAACATACATCCCTTTTTACGTCAGAACAATTGGATGGCGAGGAATTTGATGTTGGCGGGCAATTACAATATTACCAATACAGACGAGTTGTTTAATGCTTTGATTGATTTGGGTCAGCAGCCCAAGGAGAAGAGCGACAACGTGTTGATGTTGGAGAAGATTGGCCATTTTATCGACGAGGAGAATCAGCGATTGTTTGGCATTTTTAAGTCCCAGGGCTACTCCAATTTGGAGATTACTGAGAAGATTAAGCAGGAGTTATCGTTAACGAATATTTTGAAGCGAAGCTTTAAAAACGTGGATGGTGGCTATAATATGATTGGCATGTTGGGTCATGGCGATGCGTTTATTATCCGCGATCCGGCGGGTATTCGTCCTTCCCATTATTACATCGACGATGAGGTTGTGGTGGTTGCCAGTGAAAGGGCGGCGATTCAAACGGCATTTAACATTTATCCCGAGCAGGTTCAAGAATTGGGACCTGGTAATGCATTGATAGTGAAGCGTGATGGCGATGTGGAAGAGGTGAATATCTTGGATCCTGTTGAGCGTAAGAGCTGCAGTTTTGAGCGTATTTATTTCAGCAGAGGCAATGATCAGGCGATTTATCACGAGCGTAAGGAATTGGGTCGATTGTTGGCAAGGCCGGTGATGGATTTATTGGATAACGATTTGGTTAACACTGTGTTTAGCTATGTGCCAAATACTGCGGCGACGAGTTTTTACGGTTTGATTGATGGCATTCATGAGATTCGTAGGGATTTGCAGGCCGATGCACTTTCTAAGATTGACGTGAAGAATGATCCTGAGAAGGTGAGGGAGATTTTGAGTTGGCGTCCGCGAAGAGAGAAGATTTTGGTGAAGGACGTCAAGATGCGCACTTTTATCACCAACGATACGGACCGTGATGATTTGGTAGGTCATGTTTACGATATCACTTATGGGGTTGTGAAGAGCTGGAATGACACTTTGGTGATCATGGACGACAGTGTAGTGAGGGGAACCACGTTGAAGAAGAGTATTTTGCGGATTTTGGATCGTTTGGAGCCGAAGCGAATTATTTTGGTGAGTTCTGCGCCACAGATTAGATATCCAGATTGTTACGGCATTGACATGAGTAGAATGGGCGATTTTGCTGCTTTCGCGGCGGCGGTTGCTTTGTTGAAGGATAAGGGATTGGGGGAGATTTTGCGCGATACGTATGCGGCGGCGAAGTTAGAATTGGAAAAGCCAGCGGAGGAACAGCGTTGTGTGGTGAAGGACATTTACGCGCCGTTAACGGATGCGGAAGTGAGTAAAAAGATTGCTGAAATGCTAAGACCTGCTGATTTAAAGGCGGAGTTCGATATGTTGTTTCAATCGGTTGATAACCTTCATGAGGCATGTCCGAACGATGCGGGAGATTGGTATTTTACCGGGGATTATCCTACGCCGGGTGGCAATCAAGTGGCAAACAGGGCATACGTTTATTATATCGAAGGAAAAAAAGATCGGGCGTATTGAGTTTGGATAGGTTTTGAAAAAGGATTGAATATTTGTTAAATTCGTTGAATAATTGATATGAGCACATTGAATGAAGTTATCGATCAGTTGACTGATCAATTGGAAAAGAACCTCCAGCACACGGCTACTGAATTTTCTCGCATTCGCGCGGGTAAGGCAAGTCCGGCTATGTTGGAAAGTGTGATGGTTGAATATTATGGTGCATTGACGCCTTTGGCCCAGGTGGCAAACGTGAATACACCAGATTCTCGTACTTTGGCGATTCAGCCTTGGGATAAATCATTGATTCGTCCGATTGAAACGGCAATTATCAACTCAAATTTGGGTTTTGCGCCTCAGAACGATGGCGAATTTATTCGTATCAGCATTCCACCGGTAACTGAGGAACGCAGGAAAGAGTTGGTAAAACGCGCCAAATCGGAGTCGGAGAATTCTAAGATTGGCATTCGCAATTTGCGTAAGGATGCGAACGAGAGAATCAAGAAACTGGAAAAGGATGGGTTGAGCGAGGACGATGCGAAGGTGGGCGAGGACAGGGTTCAGAAGGTAGTTGACAGCTATATCAAAAAGACCGACGACTTGTTAGAAAACAAGGAAAAGGAAATCATGACTGTTTAAGGTCGGGATTTATTAATCTGCAATAATTTGTAATTGACTGCGCAGTGCTTCGGCTTTGGGCAGGAGTTCTTCTAGCGTGTCTGCGATGACGGTTGTGTGTCCAAGTTTTCTATGTGGACGTGTTTCTGACTTTCTATACATATGAATGAAGACATCGCCATTGGCGGTGAGTTCTTTTTCATTTTGTAGGTGGTAGGGTCCTGAGATATTTTCTGGTCCTACGATATTGATCATGGCCGCGGGTTGGATGAGTGAGGTATCGCCGAGGGGAGCACCGGAAAGGATTCGCAGGAACTGTTCAAATTGCGAGCAGTAGCAGCCTTCGATGGTATGGTGTCCGCTATTATGGGGTCGCGGAGCGATTTCGTTGACGAGAATTTGGTTATCGGGGGTGAGGAACAATTCCACGGCAAAAAGGCCAGGTGAATTGAGTTTTTGAATGCATTTTAAGCTAATTTCTTGTGCTTTGGCTTCTATTTCTGGGCTGATGCGAGCGGGCGAAAACAGGAATTCAACCAAGTTACTTTTGGGGTTGAAATACATTTCGATGGCTGGATAAACGGCGTGTTCACCGTCTTGGCCTATGGCAACTATGATGGCAATTTCTAGGGCATTGGGGATAAACGACTCTATGAGTACATCACCTTGGAATGGGGATTCGTGGGGGAGTTGAGATTTTGAAACGATGCTCACGCCTTTCCCATCGTATCCACCGGTTCGGGTTTTCAGAACCACCTTTTCGCCTGGGAATTGATCCAATTGTTGCGGGGTGATTTGGTTGATATTGGATAGGATGTATGGCGCTGTGGGGATGTTGTTATGGGTAAAAAACTGTTTTTGGATTCCTTTGTCTTGGATTGTTTTCAGCACAGAGGGTTTGGGGATGATGGTTTTTCCTTCTTTTTCTAATGCAATAAGGGCATCGACATTGATGTGTTCTATTTCCCACGTTAGGACATCGCTTTGGCTGGCCAATGTTTGAATATCGTTGGCATTTTGAAGGCTACCGGCAACAAAATTGTTGGCTACTGCGGCCGCGGGGCAATCAATTGATTGTTCTAAAACTGTAAATACAACGGGAAGGGATTGGTATTTGGCTTCGATGCTCATCATACCCAATTGGCCTCCTCCAATGATACCAATACGAATCATAGGGCAAAGATAGGCGCCGAATACAACATGAAATTTGCTTCTTGCGTTTTTTGCCATATTTTCGATGGTATCTTTGTATAATATGATAGACCCTCCTTCGGTATTGAGTTTAATGGTGGTGGATGCCAACGCTTGGTTGGTGGTGGTATTTTCATTGGTGGTTATCTCTTTTTTTTCCGGCATGGAGATCGCGTTTTTATCGGCCTCTCGTTTGCGCATAGAACTAAGGTCTAAGGAAAATAGCACAAGTGGAAAGTGGCTATCGAAGTATGTAAAAAATCCGAGTGACTTTATCAGTACTGTCTTGGTAGGCAACAACCTTGGCTTGGTGATTTACGGAATTTATATGGGTGAGATTTTGGATACATCATTTCACGGTATAGCTTGGATGAATTCTGAATTGCTGCGGTTTTTTATGGTTACCCTTTGCAGTACATTGATTGTTTTGGTGATTGCTGAATACCTGCCAAAAACATTTTTTAAGTTGTATGCAGATAAGTTGATCTTTGGATTAATTGGCATTTTTAAGGTTGCTCACACCCTGATGTGGCCCTTGATTAAAGTCGTTAAAGGCATCTCCGCATTCTTATTAAAAATATTCACAAAAACTGAAATCACCGAAAATACGCAGGTATTTTCCAAGGTGGATTTAGACAATTACATTGCTTCTTTGGAAAATGCAGGGAATGTGGATTCTGTTGAAATTGATACAGAGGTTTTCCGCAATGCCCTGGATTTTAGCGATGCAAAAGTGAAAGATTTTATGGTGCATCGAACAGAATTAATCGGTGTGGATGTTAGTGATTCTGTAGATGTATTGCGAGCTAGATTTGTTGATTCAGCCCATTCTAAAATTCTGGTATACAAGGGAAACATCGACCATGTAATTGGGTTTGTGCATCACAGTGATTTGTTTCACGACCCCAAATCGGTTCAAAGCGTAATTCGGCCAGTGATGTTTGTTAATGAAAGTTTGCAAGCGCACGACATGTTGCGAAATTTTATTCAAGAAAAAAAGAGTATTGCCTTGGTTGTAGACGAGTTTGGTGGTACGGCGGGTATGGTTTCGGTGGAGGATATTATGGAAGAAATTGTAGGAGAGATTGAGGACGAGTTTGACGTTGAGGATAGGGTTGAAACTAAGTTGGGCGAGCAGCATTTTTTGTTTAGTGCGCGATTGGAAGTGGATTATTTGAATGAAACATACGCATTAGAAATTCCAGAGGGTGAGTACCATACTTTGGGGGGATATATTATTTTTTGCTCCGAGAGAATCCCATCTGTGGGAGAGGTCATTCATCATGGAGTATTTGAATTTATAATAAAAACGCTAATTGGAGCAAGAATCGAAGAGGTTGAGCTAAGAATATTGCCAGAGGAAAACTAATTTAGTATTGTATTATGAGAAACATGAACATGGGAAATTTCAGACAGATTATTTTCGTTTTTTGTCTTTTGATAAATGCAATGGAATTAGGTGCACAGAGTATCTCTTCCAATGATGCAACTGTTGATGCTTCACAGAAAATAAATAGTGATACAGTAAATGCTCAGACTCGTCTGGTGTCATTATCGAAGATGAAAACCAAGTGGGAATTCTCAACAAATGTTACGTTGGCATTGTCGAGATTCACCGGGAATGTGAGTAGAAATCTAAACGACGACCCCTATTTGATTATGGTCCGTAAAGTGGATACCGATCAAGGGGCGGCATGGCGTGTGGGTTTGAATGGATTTCGCACAAGTTCGCAATCGAATTTTCCAGACAGGGTGAGTTCAGAGAATTGGGCTTCCTTGGTTTTAGGCCGTGAATGGCGCACAGAATTGCAACAAGGGGCTTTTATTTATGGCGGTATCGATTCCCGCGGAATATTTCGGCAATCACATAGCGAGGCGACCCAATTCAATGATTTGGGCAACCCAATCACTTCTATTACTGATGCTAAGGAGTACGGAGGAAGTGTTGGAGGGATTTGTGGGTTTGGATGGAGATTTCAAGATCGAATTGCAATCTATACAGAAGCGTTATTGAGTGCGCAGTATACCAGAACTGACCGAACTTTTTCCGTGAACGGATCTATTACCACATTAGAAAATAAGAACAACTTAAAAATTGTACCGATGGTTCCCATTGCTTTGTTTTTGACAATTAAATTTTAATTCAATGGCAATCAGGAAATACATAATAGTAGTATTTATCGGGTCGTTGAATTTTCTCAGTGCGCAATATGAGGGAATCTCAGTAACGCCAAAAGACACGGTGAAACCGGCTGTGAGTCCAACACCGGCAGCTGTCCCAACGGTAAGGGTAATAACGCCAAGTCCCAGCCCACCGAAAAATGCGTATGAGAGTTTTAACAATACAAGTCTAAGTAGGCCTACCACAAAGCAAACATATTTAGGCTTTAACACGAGTTTTTTATTGGGTCAGATTTTACCATTCAATGCCATCCCATTGCAACAAAACATGTATGCGCTCAGCTATCGTTCTTATCGAAGAAATTCTGGATATAGAGTGAATGTGGGTTTTGATGTTGATGGAGGAGATAATTTTAATTGGTTCGGCGGTAGATTGGATTATGATACGCGAAGGAGATTGAATGGAAAATGGCATTACTTTTATGGTGGTGGTGTAGGATTGGAAGTATTCGATGATCCTAGCAGTGTGGATTTTTTCGGTAGCACCGAGGTGAATTTATTGGGTCAGTTGCATTGGGGATTTGAATACCGATGCGGGGAATTGGTCTCTTTGAGTATGGAAACCCAGGCGATGTTGTTGATTGGTACGAATTCAGCTTTGAGATTGCGACCACCCACAGTAATTACCGCACATTTCCGTTTGTAATTTTGGGTTTGATGGGTTATTGATATTTAATCACCCAGTTACAACTCGTAAAGGCACCGATTACGCCATATCCATTGGGAATATTACCAGTTAGTGGTCCAGGCAATTGGGTAATGGATTTTTGAGACCAAAGGTGAGCGGCTCTAGTATTGTAATAATCGTACAAAGGCTTACTGAGATTTTCCAAGGTGATACTTACACGTAGGGTTTTTTCAAGATTGTTATTTGGGTTTGGCAGTAAATTATAGAAATGGAAAGTTGTCAAAACGCCGTTAAATGTCTCATCGCGGAAGAGAATCTCTTGTTCTGTATAATTGTTATAATTGTTCCTAACAAAGGGTAAATCATTCCCATCGATGCGCATAGTTTCCCAATAATCCGTGCTATCAATAACGTTGTTGTTTTTGTCGCGGCTGTATTTACGTATTAATCGTTTGGCTTGAATGCGATAATAATTTTGATCGATCGCGCTGTCTTGAAATTGAATTTTAAACCCTTGTGTAATTCCTATGCCGGCAATGGGCTCCGTGAGTGTGTCGGTTTTGGTGAATACAATGTTTGATGGGATAATTTGCTTTAACGTAAAGGAATCTGTTGTTGATTGATATTTGATGACGGCTGTATCGCGTGCTTTGAGTTTCGGAATGGAGTTAGAGTATATTCCGGCACTGTTCATATTTAGAGCGATGGGCAGGTTAGCGTTGATTCCAATGGTAATTGAGGCGTTGGTTTCAGGTTCAAATGGATTTAAAATCCCGACTACTTTGCTGCAACTGGCAACAATCGATGAATCGGGTTGTAGGAACACGTGAATCACGGGGCCGTTTGCGATTTCGGCAGATTTCGGCAGTGGAATTTCGCGACTACAACCCAGAATTAGAAAAAGGGGAGCGACGAAAAGCCAATGCTTTTTGAAGCGATAATTATCACGGCATTCGATATGTTTTTGTCCAATCAAAACGTAATCTGATAATTTAAGTGTGGAATAATTGGCAGTAAACTCAACTGAAAAAGGCTTCTATTTCCTTGGGGGTTATACGCCACGGTGATAAAAAAAGGATTCTGGCGGTTATAGCAATTATAAATGCCGAATGACCAAGTTTGTAAGTATGTTTTATTCTTTACGATGTATTGTGCAGAAAGGTCCAATCTATGATTGGCCCTAGCCCTGGCATTGTTGCGGTCGCCGTAAATGTAAATCTCAGCATAGGGATCTGTGGCCGTTGGTGAAGGATAAATCCCCTGCGGCAAGGTATATGCAAATCCTGTGTTAAAAGTCCATGTACCACTGAGGGTGAACTTCTTTGAAAATTGATAAATCCCAACTAGGTTGAAATTATGTCGTCTATCGTATCGAGACGGAAAGACTCTTCCTTGGTTGATTTGGGCAAATTGTCGGGTATTATACATCAAGGTATAGCTTGCCCATCCGGTAAGTTTACCAGAGGTTTTTTCGATCAGCAATTCCATCCCTTTTGCTTCCCCGTTACCTTGTGTAACCATTTGCTCCCAATTCACGGCGGATGTGGCATAAACGGCATTCTCCTTATATTCGAGTAGGTTGTAGAATTTTCTGTAGAAAATCTCCGAACTCAGTTGGTAATTTTTGCCCGCACGCGTCATTCCAATGGCGGACTGACGTGCTTTTGAGGGTTCAAGACCGGCCACCGAGGGCACCCATAAATCGCTAGGAAGTCCCATTGCCAGATTATTTAATTGGTGAAAGAATTGAATATTTTGCGAGGCGGAGGCTTTCATCCAAGTCCTCTGATTGATTTTATAGCGATAATTAAATCTTGGTTCGGGCCTTACATAGAACTGTTTCTCACCCAAACCAAAATAGGTCACTCGAACACCTAGGTCAAGGTAGCCGAATTTGGGATGGTGGTATTCGATTTGACCGTGGCTATAAATTTCTGGCGTAATTACCTTTTTGTCGTTGTATTGATAGGACCTTTTCACACTATCAACTTGGGTGTAAAGAGTTCTATCGCCTGGCGTAAAAGTATGTTGCGTGTAGCCACCACCCAACTTTACTCCAAGGAATTTATTGATTTGAATATCGACTTTTGCACTTGCATCGATGTCCTTTAATCCGTTGGTTAAATTGTACGAAGTGTAGTCGTCTACCTTTTTTATGGTGTCGCTTCGATAGTTAACTTTAAGATGAAAGTCGTTGTGCTGGTTGAAATCGTATTGGCTGATATGGGTCTTTGCGGTGAAGCGGGTTTTTTTATTGGGCATATATTGCCAGCGTAAACTCGCAATTTGATTGCCCCAACCATTGCTTTGTTCTCTCTTTTGTGAGTAGTCCTTTTCTGAATTAACTACCCGATTTCTTTCGATAAAAGAGGCTTTGTCGCCACCCGCGTAATAGGTAAATGAAAGACTACTTTTTTCACTAAAGCGATGGTTTAGTTTTGCATTGATATCGTAAAAATTATAAAGATTAATGTTGTTGCTGTCCTTGAAAATCGCCTGAACTATGGGTTGTGTGAGATAATCAAAATTGGACCGTCGAACCGCAAGGGCAATCGTAGTCCTGTTTTTCCAGATGGGCCCTTGGAACAAGATTTTATTTGTTAGCAAACCGAGGGATACATTTCCTTGCCATTGATTTTCGTTTCCATCGATGCTTTGTACGGTGATTACGCTGCTTAATCTGCCGCCATATTCAGCATTAAAGCTACCGCGGTTCATTTGTGCACTTTTTACAATGTCGCTATTGAAAGTACTGAACATACCGTACAAATGGTAAGCGTTAAATACTGGAACCTCATCTAGCATCACCAAGTTTTGGTCGGCCGCACCACCTCTCACATACATGCCTAGCATGCCTTCCGACCCTGTAACAACGCCGGGATTTAGGCTAAGAGATCGTAAAACATCAGCCTCGCCAAGCAAAGAGGGCATCTTATTTAATTTGGCGGCGGAAATAGAAAATTGGTCCGACATCCCCATCTTCACACCGGGTCTTGATATGTCGTTTTTTGCTGAAATAAACGTAGTTTCAATCCGTTCCAATTGGGGCAGTAATTGAATATTCAAGAAATAATCACGCTGGTAAAAAAGTGTATCGAAATAGGTTTGAAATCCGGGGTAGGTTACAATGAGTAAAAGTGAGTCTGCATTGGATTTTGGTAATGCAAGATTGAATTTTCTTCGGCTTGGTCGGATGGGAATTTTGAAAACTCCAAATTCATCAGTCTGTTGAAAGGTGTTGAGTTGGGGAAGGTAAACGGAGGCTTTCACGAGGCGTTCACCGGTGCCGGATTGTGTGATTCTTCCGGCGATGATATTGGTGTTATTGGCATTGAGCGTATCGGGCGATGGGTGACCGGAATGCGACCATTTTGTAATCACCAAGATATTTCCAGGATTGATGGTATAATCGAGTCCTTGTTGATGCAAAATATCGCGGATGGCTTTTTTTGCTTGGGTATTGGTGATGTGTACGGAAAAGGATTTTTTCTTGGGTAGAATGTTTGATTGATAGGCAAAACGGATTTCGGTCTGTTGGGAAATTTGGTTCAGGATGTCTAAAAAATCAGTCCCATCATAATTAACAGTGATTCGCTTGGTTAGTACTTCGGGCTGCGCGCGCAAGTGTATCGGCAACGAGGCCAATAGGAATAAGCACCATATCCAAATGCGACGAATCAAGGCAAAATTTAATTTTGGTCGGCGTACTTAAATACTTTTTGCAAAAGTTCCGATGTGCGATTTATGGGGTCTTTTCTGATGGCATTTTCTTGAATTTCAATTTCTTTGAAAAGTGCAGACATCGCTTTGTCGGTAACGTAAAGTTCAAGGTTCGGGTTTACATCTTGGGTTAAACCGAGGAGTTTTTTATTCTTATTGACAGTATTTACGATGGGCGTCCAGTGATTATAAATTGCTACTGACTCCAGTGCTGATTTGATTTCAGGTTGGAAAGCTTGGCCTAATTGAGCGGTAGTATTGGTTTGGAGGTATTGGGTTGCAGCACCTTGGCCGCCAGTAAGAATTTTCATGGCATCCATAAAACTCATATTTGTAATTGCATTGGTAAAAATGGGAAGGGCTTTAGACATAGCTTTTTCGGCACCAGCATTCATAGCATCAATGGTTTTGTCCAATTCTTTGCCAATGGCGGCATTGAGAAGGGCGTTGTTACGGATTTTTTGTTCGAGGTTACGGATTTCTTCTGGCAAAAGAATTTTATAGGCTATGTTTTGAGCAAATCCGCCTGGCTTCATGAGTCCTTCGGTGCCTTTAGCGACGCCCTTTTTGAGTGCTTCTTTAAGTCCAAGGCCTGCTTCATCTTGAGATAGGGGTTTTGGTGTTGCTAATTTGGCGTTGATATCCGACAAATTGGTGGGCACGTTGATGGGTGGCATAGATACGTTGCACCCTGAAATAACTGTTAAGAGAAGGGTTGCAGCAATGAATTTTAATGAATGCATTCTTCAAAGATAGCGTGTAGAAGGGATTATCTTTTCTAGTTTTCGGCGAGTGAAATAAAGAATTCGATGTTGAATTTTGGTGTAAGGATCACATCTTTGTATTATGGAAAAGATTTATCGGAGTGGGTTGATGTTTTTGATGGTTGCTTTGTTTTCTTGTGGAACGGGCGAGGCTCAGAAATCGGTGTCGTTGGGACCTCAAGAATTTGAGAAACAGTTGTCTACGGAGGGTGAAAGGATTTTATTGGATGTGAGAACGCCGGGGGAGTTTGGGGAGCGACATTTGGCGGGCGCGTTGAATATTGATTATAATGGAGCGGATTTTGATGCTCGGATTGAAAAATTGGATAAGACGCAGCCGGTATATGTGTATTGTTTGAGCGGAGGCCGCAGCGCGGCCGCCGCTCAAACTCTAACCGACATAGGCTTCACTAAGGTCTATGAAATGAAGGGAGGTATTAGTCGTTGGATTGCTGAAAATCATCCCGTAGAGGCTAAAAATTTTAACCCCAACAAGGGGATGTCGTTGCAAGAATTGCAATCCATGTTACAAGCGGCGCAAGATTCCGTGGTCCTAGTGGATTTCAATGCCGCGTGGTGTGCACCTTGCAAAAAAATGAAAGCATTTATGCCAGCTTTGATCAAAGATTGTAGCGGAAAACTGAAGGTGATTTATGTAGATTACGACAACAATCCCCAGTTGGTTTCGGCAATGAAAGTGGCTTCGATACCAGCTCTAATGCTATTTCAAGATGGAATCGAAATGAAACGATACGCTGGCTTTGTGCCACAGGAAGATTTAAAAGTGGCGATTTCAACCCTATTGAAACCTTAAATTTGGTTGTAAAGCACCATCTTTGAAACTTAGAATTAAATAATCCATCATGTACGAATTTCACGGGAACAAACAACGCTATTTTGACATGACTCATCAGGTAACGGTGGGGCATATTATACCTTTTTTACAGAGCAATTGGTCGTTCCCGGCAGACATGACTGTTTTGGAAATTGGATGTGGTGAGGCTGGTGTTTTAAAGGCTTTTACCGACATGGGTTATAAGTGTACTGGTATCGAATTAGAAGAAAATCGGTTGGAATTTGCCCGAGAATTCATGAAATCTGAATTAGAAACGGGGGCTGTCCAATTTTTGAATAAGGACATTTACGATGTAATTCCTGAAACAGATTTGGGGACGCGATTTGATATAATCATTCTCAAAGATGTGATTGAGCATATCCCTGATCAGGCCAGGTTTATGCCACAATTGGAGAGATTTTTAAAGCCCGGAGGGAAGGTGTTTTTTGCATTTCCACCTTGGCAGATGCCTTATGGCGGTCACCAGCAGGTTTTGCCTCAAAAATGGGCTTCCAAATTACCGTATTACCATTTGTTACCGGGGAAATTGTATCCATTGATGCTGAGAATGTTGGGTGTAAAGCCAAATGGAATCAAAACTATGGAGGAAATTAGAAGTACAGGGATTTCAATAGAGCGTTTTTTGAAAATTTGTAAGTCATGTGAATTGTTGGTTTGCGGCAAGAAATTCTATTTATTCAATCCCATTTATCAATACAAATTTGGCATCAAGCCAAAGACGCAAAACGTTGTATTTGCTAGCATTCCATGGTTAAGAAATTATATTACGATGGGCGTTTATTACTTGGTGGAGAAGGCAAAGTAAGAATAAAAAACAAGGCTTTTTTGATTTTTCAACCCGAGCAAGTAGCCTAACTTTAGGAAAACCAATGTTTACGGCTTAAATTTGCTAGTAAACGGCATACATGAAACGCTTTAAAACAACTTTGGTTATCTTGATTGCTTTGGGATCTTTTGCTAATGCATCAGCCCAAGCAAAAAAAAGATTTAAAGGAAAACCCATTGAAGCGGGTATCACCTTTGGTGGCTCCAATTACATGGGCGATTTGTCCAAAGGTGTTGCAACGAACGAAACGCACTTGATGGGTGGCCTTATTTGTAGGTTCAACTACAATGATTTTATTACACTGCGTGGAAATGCAGTATTTGGTCAAATCAGTGGTAATGATCAAAATTTTAAGAGCGAAATTGCTTTTCAGCATTTGGACCAAGCTGGCAATCCGTTGGATGTCACACGCGGTCAGCGCAATTTGAATTTTAAGAGCAATTTGGTTGAATTTTCTGCCATCGGTGAATGGAATATTTTGGGATTCCAAGAAACTACGCGGGCAACGCCAGCCACACCATTTTTATTTGCTGGAATTGGTGTTTTTAAGTTCAATCCTCGCACACAATTCAATTACATGCCAGGAATGGTTGATGCACAGGGACAGGCTTTACACAACGTACAGTTGGAGCAGTACGATAAAGAATGGATTGAATTACAAACCTTAGGTACAGAAGGTCAGGGAACTACAAAATACAATGATCGCAAGCGTTATAATCTTACCCAAGTTTCAATTCCTTTGGGTATAGGATATAAGCAACAAGTGGACGAATTTTGGGCTTGGGGTATCGAACTTGGAGCTAGAAAAACATTCACTGATTATTTGGATGACGTTAGTTTAGATTATGTTGATGATCAAATTGTAGGCGGTGCCAATGGCTTTTTGTCGGCAGCCTTGAAAGATAGAAGTTCAGAGCAAATAGATCCATCAACGGGTTTACCATACGAAAGATTTTACATGGGTAATCCAAGGGGTTCAACCAAGGGTGCCGATTGGTATATGTTTTTGAACGTCACCATTACCCGCAAAATTATAGGTGGCAAAACCATTTGTTTCTCCTTTTAACTTTGAAAAAACTCGTAGGGGTTATTATTTCCATTGCGATGGCATTTTTGCCGTCTATACTGCATGCGCAGAAGTATTTTTCTGGACATAATGAATGGGGATTTTCCACTGGGTTAAGCAATTACTACGGTGATTTCAGCAAAGGTTTAAATACAAAGCACTTTAAACCGTCGGGTGCAATATACCAGAAGTATAATTTTAGTAGCTACTTTGCCCTGAGAAATCAGATTTCTTATCTAGAAATTGAGGGAACTTCAGCTGATATCAAGGGACTTGCATTCCAAAATTTGAATTTCCAATCAAAAATCTACGAAGCAAGTAGTATGGTGGAATTTAATTTTCATCCCTTCGGTATGAACATCAACGATGGGGTTGCAACGCCGTATTTTTTGTTGGGTCTATCGGGGTTTTGGTTTGATCCATATCGTCTCGACAAAGAGGAGGTTAATCTAAGAAATATGCGCACCGAGCAGCAAAAACGTTCGTATAGTCAGCTGCAACCAAGTATTCCTATCGGTTTTGGTGTAAAGTCAAGGGCGAGCAATCGCAAAAATTCGGGGGGATGGATAGTGGGCGCGGAGGTGATATTTCGAAAAACGTTCACGGATTATTTGGATGATACCCGGAAATCGTATGGTGATTTCAAGACAATTTCTGAACAACAAGGAATTGGTACCGCTGAATATTCGCACGCTCAGGTGCTAACTGGAGGGGGGAAATTGGCACAAGGAACGATGCGCGGCGATACGCATTTGAAGGATTGGTATTATTTTATGGGTTTAACCTTCGCTTATAGGTTTACTCCACAAGTTTGTAGGTAAATTTGCAGTTCTGTGAGTGATCATTTAACCCAATATCAAATAAACCCAGATCGTGTCCCTCAGCACGTTGCTATCATCATGGATGGGAACGGCAGATGGGCAAAGCAGAAAGGGCATATGCGTATTTTTGGGCATAGGCAAGGTGTTAAGGCCGTCCGTGCAGCCATTGAATCTGCTGCAGAAATGGGGGTTAAGTATCTCACTTTGTACGCGTTTTCTACCGAAAATTGGACCAGGCCGGAGCAGGAAGTGAACGCACTGATGGAATTGTTGGTAGATACAATAGAGTCTGAATTGCCAACCCTAATGAAGAATAATATCAAATTGGCCACCATAGGCGATTTGGGTAAATTGCCAAAGAAATGTCAAGCACAATTGGACAAAACCAAAGCGAAAACAGCAGAAAACAATGCTCTTACCTTGGTTTTGGCATTGAGTTATAGTGGAAGGTGGGATATTATGGAGGCAGTGAAGCGAATTGCAACCGATGTAAAGGATGGAAAATTGTCGCCTGAGAATATCAATGACGGAATATTAGACAATGCACTTAGCACATCTTGTTTTCCCAACCCAGATTTATTGGTTCGCACCAGTGGTGAGCAAAGAATCAGTAATTTTTTGTTGTGGGAGTTGGCGTACAGTGAATTGTATTTTACTCCGGTTTTGTGGCCCGACTTTACGAAAGACGACTTTTATAAGGCAATCGTCGAATATCAAGGCAGAGAACGCCGTTTTGGAAAAACTAGTGAGCAAATTGCGTAACAATTGAAAAAGGTATTTATCATAGCATTGGCCTGTTGGCTTGCGAATGGCTTATTGGGTCAAACAGCGGATAGTTTTTATCGCAATGCACCGGTGATTGGTTATGATTTTATTGAGCCCACCACATATAAAATTCGAAACATTGTAGCGTACGAAGTCAATAATAAACCGTTTTCAAGATCGAATACAATTTTTGCAACAGGTCTAGCAGTGGGTCAAGAAATTAGGATACCCGGTCCTGAAATCAGAAACGCCATTCAGAAAATTTGGGAACTCGAGTATTTTAGTGATGTCCAAGTGTTTTTTCAAACGGCAGACGACGGTACGGTTGTGGTTCAATTTAGGGTAGAGGAACAGCCACGTTTGGCAGGTCACCGTTTTATTAACTTAAGGAACTCAAAATCAAGATCTTTAAGGGATGAAGTGGGATTGAAGCAGGGGATGTACATTACCCCAGATTTAATAAATCAAAGCAAAGCAAAAATTATCTCTTTTTACAAAGACAAAGGTTTTTATAATGCAAAGGTTGAGGTTTTAAGAAGACAAGGTTTTAAGAGAGGTGCCAACGATAGTATTATCGTTCTGCCGGGATACGAGAACTTTGATTTTGACGTGAAACCTGGTCTAAAAGTTAAGGTAGAAAGGATCGAATTCACAGGCAACGAGAAGATGAAAGATGAAGATTTGATTTATCAAATTAAAGATCTCAAACCGTTGTATCGCAAGTTTAAATTCTGGGCATCATCCAAATACATTGATTCTAAGTTTGAAGAGGAGAGGGCTCGCATCATCAAGTATTATTTGGCAAAGGGCTACAGAGATGCTAGGATTATTTACGACAGTGTTCAATTGATTGCTGAGAATCGTCTCGTACTTCACATACATCTGTATGAAGGGAATCAGTATCGATTTGGAAAAATTTCGTGGAAGGGCAATTTAAAGTATCGCACAGGCTTGTTGGATACGATGTTGTCGATCAAAAAGGGTGATTTATTCAATCAGACTTTACTAAATGAGAAGCTGAGTGCCAATTTAAATGGATACGATATTTCAAGTCTTTATATGGATGATGGATATCTGTCGTTTCAAATCCAACCGATGGAAGTCGGCGTGAACGGAGACAGCATCGACATTGATATCATGATAAGTGAGGGGGTAAGGGCCACGATTGGTAAGGTTTATTGGAAGGGGAACACCAAGACATCAGATCGCGTAATTCAGCGTGAGGTGAGAACTAAGCCGGGCGATGTTTTTTCTAGAAGTGATATTCAACGAACGATTAGAGATTTGGGTGCTTTGGGACTTTTTGATCCTGCCCAAATGAATGTGAATCCCAAGACAAATCCTGCCGATGGCACCGTTGACATAGAATATATTTTGGCAGAAAAGCCCTCAGATCAGATAGAGTTGAGTGGTGGATACGGTGGAAACGGGTTTAGTAGAACACCTACTTTGATTGGAACGGCAGGTATCATGTTGAACAATTTTAGTCGACGTAAACTGCTGAGTCCGGAGACATGGAGCCCAGTTCCAACGGGGGATGGACAAAAATTGAGTTTACGTGCTCAAAGTAACGGGGCCAATTATCAAGGGTATACATTTTCGTTCTCTGAGCCTTGGTTTGGTGGGAAGAAGCCGAACAATTTGAGTGTGATGGTGAATCATACGGTGAACAGTTTTGATTATCGATTGAAAACAGATCCTTTGCATCAATCATTGACGTCGACCACGTATATGGTGAACTTTGGAAAACGGTTGAAATGGCCAGATGATTTCTTCAATATTTCCTTGTCTATGAGTTTCCAGAAGTACAGCATGAAAAACATGGATGGTGGCTTTTATGGATTCCCTAAGGGCTTTAACGGAATATCGTACAACCCTTCAAGCACATTTGAAATTACCCGTAACTCTTTGAGTGATTTCACCTATCCTATGTCGGGCAGTAAGTTCATGTTCTCTACCCAGGCCACACCTCCAATGTCGTTAATGAACGGCAAGGACTACAGCAAAATGAGTTTGAATGAGCGCTATAAATGGGCAGAATTCTACAAGTGCAAATTGGATGTAGAATGGTATACACCGGTTTATAAGAAGTTAGTTGTGATGGCCAAGGCTAGAATGGGATTTTTGGGTGCTTACAATCCTAAATTGGGATTGACCTTCTTTGAACGTTTCCAGGTGGGTGGAGCTGGAGTTTTTGGTTTTAACATTGCGGCTACAGAGATTATTTCTCAGCGTGGATACGACAACTATACGATTTCTCAAACGGCGATGGGTGCCCAGGCGGGTGCTCCGATTTTCAATAAATTCACTGTTGAATTGAGGCAGGCAATTACGAACAGTCAAACGGCTACCGTATATGTATTGGCCTTTGCCGAAGCGGGCGATGCGTGGTCGAGTATGAGTAAATACAATCCATTCCAACTAAAGCGTGCAGCAGGTGTTGGCGTTCGATTGTTTATGCCAATGTTTGGTTTAATAGGCTTAGATTGGGCCTATGGATTTGACTACAAGCAAGTTCCAGCGAGTGGAAAGGCCGCTCAGGTGCACTTCTTTATCGGTCAGCAATTTTAATTTGCGCAGAATTACAGATCAAATTTGATCCCTTGAGCTAGGGGCAGTGTTTTGCCGTAATTGATTGTGTTTGTTTGACGGCGCATGTAGGCTTTCCAAGCATCGGATCCACTTTCGCGACCGCCGCCGGTTTCTTTTTCTCCACCAAATGCACCACCGATTTCGGCGCCAGAAGTTCCAATATTGACATTGGCAATTCCGCAATCGGATCCCCAAGCACTTAGGAACTGTTCTGCATCTTGCAAGTTATTGGTGAAAATGGCACTTGATAGTCCTTGTCGAACCCCATTTTGCAACGCAATTGCCTCGTCTAAGGTATCGTACTGCATCAAATAAAGAATGGGAGCGAAGGTTTCGTGTTGAACGATTTCGAAGTGATTTTGGGCTTCGCAAAGGGTTGGTTTTACGTAGCAACCGCTTGCATATTGTTCGCCGGATAATACTTCAGCACCGTAAAGCACTTTGCCACCTTCGGATTTTAACTTTTTGATGGATTCCAGATAGGCGTTTACGGCATCTTGGTCGATGAGTGGCCCAACGTGATTGTTTTCGTCGAGGGGGTCTCCAATTCTTAGTTGTCCGTATGCGCGAATCAATTTGTCTTTTACATCTTGATAGATGCTGCTATGGATGATGAGTCGTCTTGTAGTTGTACAACGCTGACCGGCTGTCCCAACGGCACCAAAAACGATGGCAACCATGGCCATTTCTAGGTTGGCTTCAGGAGTTAGGATGATGGCGTTGTTTCCACCGAGTTCGAGGATGGATTTTCCGAGGCGTTTTCCAACGACCTCAGCGACGCGTTTTCCCATTCTTGTGCTTCCGGTGGCACTAATTAGGGGGATGCGTTCGTCGTGACTCATCGCTTCACCAATTTCTTTATCGCCTTGTACGAGGCAGAAAATCCCTTCGGGGAGGTCGTTTGCTTTGAGTACAGACTGAAGAATATTTTGCACGGCTGCACCGCTGGCTGGAGTTTTTTCTGAGGGTTTCCAGATGCAAACGTTACCGCAGATGGCGGCAAGCATGGCATTCCAAGACCACACGGCCACGGGGAAGTTGAAAGCGCTTACGATGCCTACAATGCCCAAGGGATGCCACTGCTCGTACATTCTGTGATTGGGTCGTTCCGAGTGCATGGTAAGTCCATGAAGCTGACGGCTGAGTCCAACGGCAAAATCGCAGATATCGATCATTTCTTGGACTTCGCCGAGGCCTTCTTG
>JBEGUW010000004.1:0-6007 GCA_041178665.1 Bacteroidota bacterium | reverse complement strand
GTATTTTTGGATGAGAACATGCCTGGAATCAATGGATTGGAAGCGCTGGCGCAAATCAAGCAGCTAAAGCCCAACCTCCCCATCATTATGATTACCAAAAACGAGGAAGAGCATATCATGGAAGAGGCCATCGGCGCCAAAATCGCTGACTACCTCATTAAACCTGTTCACCCCAACCAAATTTTACTTGCACTCAAAAAGAACCTCGATGAACGTCGTCTGGTGAGCGAAAAAACCTCCTTGGGATATCGCAAAGAGTTTATGCAAATCGGGATGACGGTGAGCGATAAACTGAACTTCAACGAATGGAAAGACGTTTATAAAAAGCTGGTATACTGGGAAATAGAATTGGATAGCGCTGGCGAGGACAGCATGAAGGAGATCCTCGAAACCCAGAAATCAGACGCCAATCGCAACTTTACAAAATTCATCAAAGACAATTACCAAGGGCTACTCAAACAAACCGGCGATGATGGTCCAACCATGAGTCATAACCTCTTCCGTCGTGCCGTGAATCCGCATTTGGATGGCAATGTTCCGGTGTTTATGATCTTGATGGATAATTTGCGATTCGATCAGTGGCGTGCCATTTCCGAAGTGATGCAAGAGCGATATCGCCTAGAAAACGACGATATGTATATGAGCATTTTGCCAACCACTACCCAATATTGTCGAAACAGTATTTTCAGTGGTTTGCTACCGTTGGAAATCGAAAAGCGCTTCCCTACAAAATGGAGCAACGATGAAGATGAAGGCGGAAAAAACATGTACGAAAAGGACTTTTTGGAAGATTTACTCCAACGATTACGTCGCGATGTAAAATTCAGTTATACCAAAATCACCAATTTAGACGCGGGTAAAAACCTTGTTGAACAAGTGCCAAACATGATGAAAAATAAGCTCAACGTGGTGGTTTATAATTTCGTGGATTCATTTTCTCATGCCCGTACCGATATCCATATTGTGCGCGAATTGGCCGAAGACGAAGCCGCCTACCGCAACGTGATGGCCACATGGTTCAAGCACTCCCCGCTTTGGGAAGCACTGCAATGGCTCGCCGATAAACCCTGCAAAGTCATCGTTACCACAGACCACGGAAGCATCAGAGTGAAAGACCCCATCAAAATTGTGGGCGATAAAAACGTGAATACCAATCTGCGATACAAACAAGGCAAAAACATCACCTACAACCCCAAAGAAGTATATGAGGTGAAAAAACCCCATGATGTATTTTTGCCGCTGCAGCACCTCACTTCAAGCTTTGTTTTTGCGGGTGAAAACGATTTCTTTGCATACCCTAACAACTATAACTACTACGTGAATTATTACAAAAACACGTTCCAGCACGGCGGGATTAGTTTGGAAGAAATGTGCTGTCCGATTGCCGTTTTAACACCAAAAAAGTAAGATTGACATTACCCAAAATCATTTAAAATCCCGGCGATGACCTCTTTCAAAACAACCGCATACATCGAGACCACCGAAAATCAGCTTCAGGTGGTGATTGATGCCATTTTGGGGAAAGATTTATCCGCCTGGGTCGGTGATTATCCCTTTGGGGAGTCGGTTCCGGATATCATCGCATTGGAAGGAAACCTCGGCGCGGGTAAAACAACCTTGAGTAAATTACTATGTGCGGCCTGGGGCTGTCAAAACGAGGTTAGTTCGCCCACCTTCGCTTTAGTGAATGAATACGAATTGTTGGATTTCAAGGGTAAATTGTATCACCACGACTGGTATCGGGTGAAAGAGGCGGGGGAATTGTACGATGCCGGCATCGAAGAAATACTTCACGAATATCCAAGCAAACACTTGATCGAATGGCCTGAAATTGGCGATTTCCTACTGCGTGATTTGGCCGAAAACTACAAAGCCAAAGTGCTGTGGGTGAACATCGAACACAAGGAAAACAGCCGCGAATACCGCCTCAGAATCCTCGCCCCCAATTAAAATTCCGGGGTAATCAATGGCCTAAACTTTTTCATCGGTACCGCCACCATCCTGAATCCCACATACGAAGCAGCCGGCGCCACACCCGCAAACCCGTAAAACAGAATCGCTCTCGCACCCACAGTGCATGCCGCCTCAGGCAAAGTCCACGCACCCCCTTTGATGATATACCCCTCGTCGGTATACTGACCAACCGGGTAAACCAACGCCGTAGACGTCCACTCCGCTACATTCCCTTGCATGTTGTAACAACCCGCATCGTTGGTGTAATAAGATTGAACAGAGGTGAGATACATCGCACCATCTTGGCCAAAATTGCCCGCAGAAGGGCGGAAATTGGCAATATAAACACCCTTGCTGTTGCGCATGAAATTGTTGTTCACCGGTGAGCCCGAAGATTTCTTCGAACGCTTTTCAGCCACCACCGATGCCGCACGCTCCCACTCCAACTCCGATGGCAATCGGTACACAATTCGGTAGTCCTCTTTCTCCTTTTGTCCATTCTCCGCCGAATACCACCGACAATACAATGTGGCTTGCAAATATGAAACACCAACCACCGGATAGTCGTTATAGGCCGGATGAACGAAGTAATAATCCCGCATCGGCTCGTTATAGCTCATCTGAAAATCAGAAATCCAAACCTGGGTATTGGGGTAAATCGATTCGCCCTGATAGGTAATTTTGCCCCATTCCAACTTCCGCATATACAACTCTCCCCAATTGGCTGCCGGCGCCAACAATAACAATACCCTCTCTGCCCCAGATGCCTCAGCCGTTGCCGAACTCGACTCCAACCACGCCTGAACCGCCTGCACATATTCCGGTGAGTCCCACTTATATTTCTGGGCGATTTCTGGACGATTTTCCTTCATCCACTTTGCGATGCATGACTCCACAAACTTGCGATATTCTCCGTTGGTTACCTCGGTTTTTGCCATGAAAAATGCTGGGCCTTCTACCATCTTACTCGATTCATAAACCTCTGCAGCCGATAAGTGCGCATCAAGAAATTCAGAATCATGTTTGTATGTCGGTTCCAACTCTTGAAAATTGTTGACCCGCTTTCCGAATGGCGCCTCGGAGCCAATGAGATAATTCACCCGGTTACTATCGTTCACCGCACGCTGTGCACCAGTGAGATAAGACCAACCCTTGCCCATGTTAATATAGACCGATTGGGCTTTCAACGCCCCATGAAGGCTCATTAAAACACCCAAAATTATTGTGGCACCCAATGTCTGACAATACTTATACGTGGACTTCATCTCCCTCTAAACGACATTTTTTATCAATTATTTGATGATTTCTTTGGATATCGACGAGGGCTTGACTGACCTTTGAGCCATAAATCCAAAATGAAGACCCTGAAAAATATCTTGATGTTGATTGTGCTACTAACAGGACTCAACAACCGTATTTTCGCACAGTACGAAGGAAATGAGAATGGAAATAATTCAAAAGTAGAGAAGCAAAAAGACGATAACGAGGAAGACAACGCGAAGCGCAGTGATGTCATTAAGAAATCATTGGATAAGAAAAAAGGGATCCTCATGGGCGATACCATCTACTACCTTGGCCAGGCAAATTGCTTGTATATCGTAGAAAAGAAATTCTTGGGCAGCACCCTCCAAGCCACCTGCAAAGCACTCAATGGCAAAGAAGCTTTTTGGTTAAATGCCAAATCAAATGATTACTTACCCGCCAACGACCCCAATCGTAGATATTACGAAATCGTTTTTGTTGGCACCAATGCCCAAATCCATTATCGCGGAACTCAGAATGCACTGATCAAAGACATCGCTAAATATAATTTGTTCGTAAATGGTGTTTTTAACCCGGAATCTGAGCGCAAGTTCTGTACGATGACCAACAGCACTAGCATCAATACGGGTGCGGTAGTTTACAACAACAACGTCCAAATGAATAACAACAATCCCTATGGCAAAACGGAGCGAAATCGAAACGGGATGATTGATGTTCAAAGCAATCAAATTATTCAAGATTTCAAAACGATAGGGTCGTTCAACCAATCCAAACAAGCCCTCAACGGCACCATTCAGAACGAAATCACGTTCTACCTACCCAATGGAACCATGATTGCTCGATGCACCGCCTACGGAGCCACCTCCCATGATTTTACGGTAATCACAACCCTTGATAATCGCAGCGCCCAAATCAATACCGGGATGATCACCGAAGCCCAAGACTTGGCCCGCTACCTAGTGAATAACGGTTACATGTAACTATTTCGTTGGCTTTAAAACAGCCCGGTAAATCCTCAGCAAGGGCAACTTCCAGCGATAAAACGACTGATCCAATTCCCAGGAAACCACCCCATACATGGTGGGTTCCAATGGCTCTTTCAATTGCAGCTCATCACCAAAGGCTATCCAATAAACTTGCTTGATGGGTGGTATCCTCTCGTGAGACATCGCTAGGTTCGATGAAGTTTTAGGTGGAATTTCCTTCAATTTCGCTTTCACTTCGGGCCAAATGGCATTGATCGATGCCAGCGTAACCGTGGAATCCAAAAACTCCGGCGTCACGGTGTGTATTCTCCACTGCAATGCACTTGGCAACAACATCGCATTCAACATCAACGACTCCCCCTTTCCGATCACCAAGGCCGATGCATCCGCGGGCAACTGTTTGCCCACCCATTCCAATGCCTGATAGTTCGTCTGATGCCAATAATCAACCTGCATGGGGTATCGTTTTATCAATTTATGTCCCAATCCATTGAAATACGTCTGCCCACTTTCATAGCCCAATTCAGTGTGTTCATTTGCTCGATTAAAATCATCAAACAAGGCAATAAACGGATCCGGCACCACAAAAAACACACCCTGGATTAAACCTATGCCCGTATAAAACGTCAGGGCCTTCTGTTTGAGCGATGAGCCCAATGCCCAAAACCACAGCGTGACCCAGCCCCGCGCCGAAAGCACCACCACCGGCAACAATAGAAACAGTGAATGTCGCCAAGCATCGTACATCACCGGCATTTTGACGAAGGTAAAAACGATATAACTCAGCAATAGCAGCAGCAGAAAATTGGCGGTCGACAGAGCAAATGCTAACCTTCCCTTTACCATTTGAATCACCGAAACAACAGCGCCCAACAACAGGGGCAACAGAATCAAACCGCTCAGCGTAGTAACCATCCAACCCAGTAAATACCACCGCGAAGGACCCATCGAACCAAAAAACAGCGCCCCATTTTGCCAGGGATTGTTGAATGCAAAACCGATGACCTCCACGAGGCCATCCCAACCGGTAAACCACAGGTAGGGATAACTGCCAATATAACCCGCCACAAAGGCCACGCCTCCCCATATCATCCAGCGGATCAAATCCCAATCCAGGGACTGCTTTTCCTTGAAACTCCTAAACAAGGGCCACAACATCGCCCAACCCAAAACAAACACCCCACCCATGCGTATCGTGGTAGCCACACCCAACAACCCCATCACACCAAACCATCCCCAGTCCCACCGCTGCTTTTCCCTGCGCCACACCCTATCCAATCCATCTACCACCAAAAGCACCAGCACAAAAAACAACGCATCCTTGGTATTGTAATGCGCCTCGGCAAACATCCTTGGCCACAATGCAACCATCAAAACTGGCAACATCGCACCCCATCGTAATTGGCGTAACATCCCCCAACCGTTATTCCTCAAACCCAATAAATACAATCGCCACAGCCCAAAGACAAAAAACGACCACAACAATGCCCGCCTCAAAAGCAACTTCGTCCGCATCGGCTCTGTAAATACCACTTGCTCCGCCAAGTAACTCATACTCTCCCAAATCGGACCAAAGAACTTATGCTGCTCTACCTTATCAAACCCAACCCTGCCACTCAAGAAACGATTGTTCTCCATCCCAATGGTGCGTTGAGTAATCTCATCCAAATGCACACCATAATCTTCGAGGGTGAAAAATCCCCAAACCGCATAAAACAGAAAGAACCAGACCCATGGTCCAGTTCTTTCCAAAATGCTATTTTTCCAGCGCTTGATCACGCCGTAAATATAATTCAAATTAATTC
>JBEGUW010000003.1:0-17681 GCA_041178665.1 Bacteroidota bacterium | reverse complement strand
CAGGTATACTCTGTTCCAACAGGAGCAATCACACCCGTAATGCAGACCCGAGAATTTTTATTGCAATTGGATCCTGCTAGGGTCGCTTTTTTTTCCGCGAAAGATACCGAGGGGAGGTTTTACGCATTAAAAGGCGATGCATTCATAAAGCTAGAAATAAAAAATAATAGTCTGATGTATTTGCCATTGCAATTGGCTAGTGAGCAGTTGTATAACGATGAATCGTTGCGTACTTTGTTGAATTTGCCTAAAAAGAAAACCACGCCATGAGTTACGATTTGATCTTATTGGCTTTGGCCCTGTATTTTTTTATGCTGCTTTTTGTGGGGTATGTGACGGGAAAAAAAGCGAATGACAATGGTTATTTTGTTGGTAACAAGCAGAGTATTTGGTGGATGGTGGCGCTGGGAATGCTCAGTGATAGTATGAGTGGCGTTTCCTTTATTTCTGTTCCTGGCGCGGTGAATGTGGCCCATTGGAGTTATATGCAAGTTGTATTTGGCTATGTGGCCGGTTACTTCGTGATAGCCTACGTTTTGTTGCCTTTGTATTACAAGCAAAATTTGACGTCTATCTATTCCTATTTGGGTACGAGATTGGGTTTGGAGCATCAAAGGGTGGGGGCATCGTTTTTTGTCTTGTCGCGATTGCTGGGTAGCGCGGCTCGTTTATTTTTAACGGTTGCGGTGTTACAAACCTATTTGTTTGGGCCCATGGGCGTTCCCTTCTTTGTTTCGGTTATTGTGATCATTCTTTTGATTTTGGCCTATACGATGAAAGGCGGCATTAAAACACTCGTTGTGACAGATGCCTTACAGAGCGTATTTCTGATTGGCGGTGTTTTGGTTTGCGTCTTTGCCTTGGCCGATGGTTTGGAGTGGTTCGATTTTTGGCAAAAAGGTGGCGATTCACCCTGGCATCGAATCATGTCGACTGAAATGAGTGATGTTTTTGTTTGGGATGGCAATAGCAAACTGAATTTTTGGAAGCAATTTTTGGGTGGGGCGGCGATGTGTATTGCGATGACGGGTTTGGATCAGAATATGATGCAAAAGAATCTGAGTTGTAAATCACTTGGGGATGCCCAGAAAAACATGGTGACCACGGGATTGGTTGTGATGGTTGTGAATGTATTTTTCTTGAGTTTGGGTGTGATGTTACATGCCTATTTGCAGAAGTATCAAATCGCCATACCGACGTTGAATGGAAAGCCGTCCACCGATGGTATTTTTCCTATGTTGGCGTTGAATGGACATTTGAATTTGTTTGGAGAGCCCTGGTTGGTTCCCTTTGCCTTTATGTTGGGGTTGAGTGCGGCTACGTTTAGCAGTGCGGATAGTGTTTTAACCACGTTGACAACCAGCGTGTACCACGACTTTTTGGGATTTGGCGATACGGATGATACACATTCAGATGGGTACAAGCGAAAAATAAGGCAGCGCTTGCATTTTGGATTTGCCGTTGCGCTGTTCTTTTGTATTCTGCTGTTTTACTGGTTGAATGAAAGTTCTTTGATCGATACTGTTTTGATGGTAGCGACATATACTTATGGTCCGCTGTTGGGTTTGTTTGTGGTGGGGATATTTACCCGCTGGAATCCGCGCGGGGTCTGGGTTGTGATTTGGAGTTTGATCTCTCCGATAATTACATATCTATTGAAATTGAGCGATGCGGCTGGCGTTTGGGCTTCGGGACGAGATTCGACGTTGTTTAATGCCGTTGAGAAATTGTGGTACAATGTAAATCCTACCGGAAAGCCCTGGTTTGGGGATTACGTGATAGGTTACGAGAGTTTGATAGGCAACGCCTTAATTATGATTGTTGGGATGGGTATCATCCATTACGTCCAACAATGGAAACCTCAATAATTGCCGGGTTAATTCCTCTTAATCTTGATATCCCTTGCCACTCAAAATCTTCGGGATGTACTTTTCAATTCTCGCGATTCTGGTGGCCGATTGTTTCGCATCGGAAAAATGAAGGTTATAGCCTCGTTGACGTCCGGGTGTGAGTTTATCAAATGCGATTTTCAATTCTGGCAATTCTTCGAATTTTAAAACTAACTCTTTGCAAAGGTCGAGTTGCGAGGGGTCTGGTTTTGGGATTTTCACACCTGATTTTTCAATCTCAATAGCTTCTAAGATATACTGATTGATGATGGTGCTTTGCTCAATTACTTGCTCGGGACTAGTAAACTTTAGCAGTCGCATCGTTTGAGAATTTTCTCCCGCTTTTTGGAGTAGTTGATTCGTATCGGTAAGCAAAACACCTTTGAAAAAACTCAATGAACAGAATTCTTTGAAGGCCCCAATCACCAGGATGTTTTTATTGTCTGAGTTGCTGTAACATGGGAATCCCCATTTGATTTCCTCCTTTAGTCCGCTATTAAGCATTATTTCTCTGAGGAGATGCAAAGCCTCGCTCCATGTATGAACTTTGCATTGTGGTGTATCGAAGTATTTGCACCGACCGCAACCAGAGGTGAGAAAATGATCAACCGTTGAAATTTTCATTGCCATTGTTTGATTATTTGGTTTTGAATCGGATATAAAGGTCTTCCACTTTTTTTCTGGCCCAGGGCGTTTTTCTTAAAAATTTCAAGCTCGATTGAACGCTGGGGTTTTCGTAAAAGCAATTAATCCGAACGCGATCGGCCAATCCTTCCCATCCGTATTTCTCTTGTAACTCGATGATGATTCGCTCCAGGGTGATGCCGTGTAAGGGGTCGTTTGACATGGGATTAAAAAAAGGAACCGCAAACTTAATTCAAGTTTGCGGTTCCTTGGTGAGTTGTTAATGAAATCAGATATCGAATCGGTCTAAATTCATCACTTTGTGCCAAGCGGCAACAAAATCCTTGACAAATTTTGATTCGGCAGATTTGTATCCATACACTTCGGCGATGGCCCTTAGCTCAGAATTAGAGCCCATGATTAGGTCGGCGCGCGTTCCAGTCCACAAGGTTTCACCTGTTGCACGATGTTTACCAACGAATTCGTCTTGTTTGTCCGATACAGCTGACCATGTGGTGTTGATGTCCATTAGGTTGACGTAGAAATCGTTCGTGAGGGCTTCTGGACGCTTTGTGAACACACCGTGATTTGAATTGTCGAAATTGGTATTCAAAACACGCATTCCACCTAATAATACTGCCATTTCTGGGGCTGTCAAGTTCAATAATTGTGCTTGGTCTATCATCAATTCTTCAGACGTACCCAATCTGTGGTTGCTGTTGTAGTTTCTGAAAGCATCCGCATGGGGTTCCAATACAGAGAAGGAAGCGACATCAGTATCTTTTTCGCTTGCATCGCCTCTACCTGGGGTAAATGGCACGGTGATAGAATGTCCTGCATTTTTTGCAGCCATTTCAACGCCTACACATCCCGCCAAAACGATAGTATCGGCAAGAGAAATGCCTTTGCCGTTGGTTTGGCTTGTATTGAACGATTTTTGGATGTTTTCGAGGGTGTCGATCACGTGGCCCAATTGACTCGGATTATTCACCTTCCAGTATTTTTGAGGTGCCAATCGAACTCTAGCGCCATTGGCTCCACCGCGTTTGTCTGATCCACGGAATGTTGAAGCCGAAGCCCAAGCTGTTGAAACCAATTGAGATACGGTTAATCCAGAAGCTTCGATGATTGATTTAATTCCGTTGATATCCGCGGAGTCCAATGCGGTGTAATTCGTTTTTGAAATAGGGTCTTGCCAAATCAATACTTCCGCTGGAACATCTGATCCCAAATAACGGTCTCTTGGTCCCATATCGCGGTGTGTTAATTTGAACCAAGCACGAGCGAAAGCATCGGCAAATTCTTCAGGGTTTTCCAAGAAACGACGAGAAATTTTCTCATACGATGGATCTAAACGCAAAGCCAAATCGGTTGTTAGCATAAACGGAGCATGTTTCTTTGCTGCGTCGTGCGCATCTGGCACTAAGCCTTCACCTGCATTGCCTTTGGGTTTCCATTGTTGCGCTCCTGCTGGGCTTTTTGTGAGTTCCCATTCGTAGCCAAATAAGTTCTCAAAGTAATTGTTGCTCCACTGTGTTGGTGTAGTTGTCCAAGCACCTTCCAAGCCGCTAGTGATGGTGTCGCCTGCGTTTCCAGTTCCAAAAGTGTTTTTCCAGCCCATGCCTTGCATTGCGATATCAGCTCCGGCAGGTTCTGGTCCTACGTATTTACTAGGGTCTGCAGCACCATGTGTTTTACCGAAAGTATGTCCGCCAGCAATCAAAGCTACCGTTTCGATATCGTCCATTGCCATTCTAGCAAAGGTTTCGCGAATGTCTCTTGCTGAAGCGATCGGGTCGGGGTTGCCGTTAGGGCCTTCTGGATTTACGTAAATCAATCCCATTTGAACTGCAGCCAAAGGGTTTTCCAATTCGCGGTCACCCACGTAGCGCTTGTCTTCTAGCCATTTGCGCTCTGAACCCCAGTATACTTCTTCTGCTTCCCAGACATCGGCGCGACCGCCAGCGAAACCAAAGGTTTTGAATCCCATGGAATCAAGGGCGACATTTCCTGCCAATATCATCAAATCGGCCCAAGAGATTTTTTGACCGTATTTCTGTTTGATGGGCCAAAGCAACAAGCGAGCCTTGTCTAAATTGGTATTGTCGGGCCAGCTATTTAATGGTGCAAATCGTTGCATTCCAGCTCCTGCACCACCGCGACCGTCCGATGTACGATAGGTTCCAGCACTGTGCCAAGCCATACGGATGAAAAAAGGACCGTAATGACCGTAATCAGCAGGCCACCAATCCTGAGATGTTGTCATTAACTCTGTAATGTCCTGCTTGAGTGCGTTTAGGTCTAAACTGTTGAATTCCTCGGCATAATTGAAGTCGTTGCCTAAGGGGTTTGACAGGGTAGAGTGTTGACGTAAAGCGTTTAAATTCAATTGGTTTGGCCACCAATCTTGGTTGCTTGTTCCGGCGCCTGCTACTTTAGGGCCTTGTCCATGGTTGAAGGGGCATTTTGCCACCCCGGTAGGATTTTCGTTATGATGTGAATCTGACATATGCTATATTTAAATTATAACACAAAGTTCACGATTTTGTTCGTGATTACTGATTCTGAAAATGTAAACTTTGTGAAATTTTCTTGTAAAATTCCTCGGA
Source organism: Bacteroidota bacterium (assembly GCA_041178665.1). Lineage (GTDB taxonomy): Bacteria > Bacteroidota > Bacteroidia > NS11-12g > UBA955 > UBA955. The sequence goes on along the minus strand of JBEGUW010000003.1, from coordinate 12,559 downwards.
TAGAATTACATGTATCCCAACGTTTTTAGCATGCTCTTGTAACTCTGCTCTTTAGAGAACAATCGGAAGTGATGGTCGCCGTTTTCATCGCGATCAATAATCACGTGTTTTGGCGCTGGGGTAAGACAGTGTTGAATCCCACCATAACCTCCAATGCTTTCCTGGTATGCGCCCGTGTTGAAGAATCCTAAGTACAATGGATCTGCTGGGTCGTATTTCGGAAGATAAATCGCGTTCACGTGCTGCTCGGAGTTGTAGTAATCGTCGCTATCGCAAGTGATTCCGCCCAACAATACGCGCTCTTGCTCCTCGTTCCAACGGTTAATGGGAAGCATAATGAATTTCTTGTTGATTGCCCAAGCATCGGGGAGGGTAGTCATAAAGCTTGAATCGATCATATTCCATTTTTCACGATCGTTTTGTGATTTTTGATCGAGGACAGAATAGATATTTCCTCCAGCTTCGCCCACGGTGAATGATCCAAATTCTGTGAAGATGTGTGGTTCAGGGATGTTGTTCTCAGTACATACTTGCTTAATCTGACTCACGATTTCCGTGGCCATGTATTCGTAATCGTAATCAAATGTAAGTGAGTTTTTAATCGGGAATCCACCGCCAATATTCAAGGTGTCGAGGTCTGGACATTCCTGCTTGAGTTCGCAATACACCTTTAAACACTTGTGTAATTCATTCCAATAGTAAGCGGTGTCGTAAATGCCAGTATTGATAAAGAAGTGGAGCATTTTCAATTTCACATTTTTATTCTTTTTTACTTTGGTTCTGTAAAAGTTGACCAAGTCTTTGTATCCAATGCCTAATCGCGAAGTGTAAAATTCGAATTTGGGTTCTTCTTCCGCGGCAATTCGTATTCCAACTGTAACGGGTTTGTCGGTGTATTGGGTAAGTAAGTCAATCTCATTGCTGTTATCCATGACAGGAATTACGTTTGTCCAATCGTTATTGATCAGATTTGCAATGTTTTCGATGTAGTTTTCCTTCTTGAAGCCGTTACAAACGATGAACTTGTCTTTGCTGATTTTCCCTTGTTCGAATAGGTTTTCAAGGATGTTGATGTCAAAGGCCGACGATGTTTCGATGTGTACATTGTTCTTTAGTACTTCGTCGATGACATGCGAGAAGTGATTGCTTTTAGTGCAGTAGCAATAGAAGTATTTGCCTTGATAGTCGGCTTTTGCAATTGCTACATTGAACCAGGTTCTTGCCTTTTGGATATTCTCCGATATCTTGGGTAAGTAGGTGAATTTCAATGGTGTTCCGTATTGTTCGATAAGGTCCATCATGGGAATTCCGTGGAATTCTAAATTGTCGTTACTGTCTAACTTGAACTCTTCTGTGGGGAAGTAAAATGTTTGGTTGATTAGGTCGACGTATTTGTTTTTCACTTGCTTTTTGTATTTAGTTTATAAAAGGAGTGCAAAAGTAAGTGAGTTGGATTGATTTTTTTTAATTAATGTAAATGAGTTGGAATTTTCGCAAAAGATCGTTTTTGATTTTGTAAATTCGCGCTACCAAAAGAAAAATCACATCATCATGAGCAAAATCAGTGTCATCGGAGCAGGAAACGTAGGCGCAAGCTGTGCGGAGTACATTGCAATCAAAAATTTCGCAGCAGAAGTTGTGCTGTTAGACATCAAGGAAAACTTCGCCGAGGGAAAAGCCTTGGATTTGATGCAGACTGCGGCCCTTAACGGGTTTGATACGCGCATTTCCGGAAGTACAAATGATTATTCTAAGACTGCGGGAAGTGATGTGGTTGTAATTACCAGTGGTATCCCACGTAAGCCAGGAATGACGCGTGAGGAGTTGATCGGCATCAATGCGGGCATTGTTAAAATGGTGATGGAGAATTGTTTAGCGCACTCGCCAAATGCAGTGTTTGTAATCGTGAGTAATCCTATGGATACAATGACATACTTGGCTAAGTCAAATGCAGGTGTATCGAAGCATAAGATTATTGGTATGGGTGGCGCACTTGACTCTGCTAGATTTAAGTATTATTTGTCGACTGCGTTGGGTTGCCCAGCATCTGATGTAGATGGTATGGTGATCGGTGGTCATGGCGATACTACTATGATTCCTTTAACTCGTTTGGCATCGTACAAAGGTGTTCCAGTGAGTCAAATGTTGTCGTCTGATGTGTTAGCGAAAGTTAAAGCCGATACGATGGTTGGTGGTGCTACATTGACAGGCATGTTAGGAACAAGTGCTTGGTATGCTCCTGGAGCGGCGGTAAGTGTCTTGGTTCAGAGCCTTGTTTGTGATCAGAAGAAGATGATGGCTTGCTGCGTTTCTTTGGATGGCGAATACGGTCAATCTGATATTTGCATCGGTGTTCCAGTAATCCTAGGTAAGGACGGTTGGGAGAGAATTATTGAATTGGAATTGAATGATGAGGAGAAGGCCGAATTTGAGAAGAGTGCTGCTGCAGTTCGCAGTATGAATTCAGCGTTATAAATTAGAAACGCTTGAATATAAATATTCGTATAGATTAGCAACAAAAAGGGCCGAAAGGCCCTTTTTGTTTTATACAATATTTTGGTGTTGTTGCTTATTCTTCGCCGCGAAGTGGCGCTGTGATTGTGAAGGCGTATTCCATGACCTGTTTTTCGAAATCGCCATATTCGAGTTTTCTGCGAGGTAAAACCAATGCCGCTGTTTTGTGTACCGCATCCAATTTATGGGTGACAAATCCTTGTGCACCGCCCCAACTAAAGTCAGGGACAAATTGCCTTGGGAAGCCCGCTCCGAATAAATTGCATCCAACGCCAACCACTGTTCCCGTGTTGAACATCGTATTGATCCCGCACTTGCTATGATCGCCCATGATTAATCCGCAGAATTGCTGTCCGCTTTTTTCAAAACGACCGCTACTATAATTCCACACTTTTACCTCATCGTATGTGTTTTTGAGGTTCGAGGCGTTTGTGTCGGCTCCAATGTTGCACCATTCACCCAAGACGGCATTGCCAAGAAATCCATCGTGGCCTTTGTTGCTGTATCCCCAAAAAACAACGTTTGAAATCTCGCCGCCGGCAACGCAATAGGGGCCAAGGGTGGTTGATGAATATACTTTGGTACCCATTTTAAGTACGGCACCTTCGCACATCGCAAAAGGTCCGCGTACCAGACTTCCTTCCATGATTTCGGCATTCTTGCCTATGTAAATGGGCCCGTCGTTACTATTGAGCGTAGCGCATTCCACTTTCGCACCTTCTTCGATGAAAATCGGGTGGATGCCAAACGCGCGGTTGCTGCTAGAGAAGCTGCTCGATGATCTGCCGCCGGTAATTCTAGCAAAATCCTGAATGATTTCTTTGCCGTTTAATGCAAAAATGTGATAGGGTCTATCAATGGAATCAAAAGAGTCCGTGTAATTGATGGTATTGCTGATTTCGCTCGACTCAGTTGTGATGCAAGAAACGATGATTTCGTGGTTGTGCAATAAGGCTTCTCCGGGCTTGAGTCCTTTTGCCTGAGAAACGAGCATTGGGTTGGGAATTACCGCTCCGTGAATCTGAATAATTGCGGATGGAATCCCAGTTGCGTTAAGTTGGTTGAATCTACTTTGCGGGTGATTTAGGTGTTCGCGGGTAAGGAATCCGGTATGTTCTTGTTCAATGCTTAAATCGCGCATCCATTTTTCTGCAATGGTTAGGATGCCACAGCGTAAATCTGCCGCTGGCCTGGTGATGGTTAGCGGATAGAGGTTCTCTATTTGCGAGGGTTCAACAAACTGCAGAAGGGTTGTCATGTCGCAAATTTACACGAAAAACAAAAAAGCCAACCCGAAGGGTTGGCTTTTTTAAGTCTATCGACGAAACGACAAGAATTATTTCTTGTTGTAACGCTTCATGAACTTGTCGATACGTCCTGCCGTGTCGATCAAATTCTGTTTACCTGTGTAAAAAGGATGTGATTGTGAAGAAATCTCCAATTTGTACAATGGGTATTCGTTGCCGTCTTCCCATTTGATGGATTCTTTTGTGTTTACGCAACTGTGTACGATAAAGCTATGGTCGCAGCTCATGTCTTTGAAAACAACTTTGCGGTAGGTCGATGGATGAATATCGGGTTTCATTGGATTTATTACTTTTTAAGGGGTGCAAATATAACAAAATTATTTAGCAAAAACAACTTATTCTCCAAGTCCTGGAATATTTGCTGGCGGACGACGGTCATCGCCCATCGCTCGCTTGCTACAGTCCAATATCCCTAGGTCAAACCCATCCGGCATTTCCAACGCATCCGAAGAGATCCCCGTGGATTTGTCGTCGAGTGCTGCCTTGATGAAATAGGCGAATATGGGTAAACTCATGTTGGCGCCTTGACCAATGAGCGTTCCGCGAATCCTCACCGTTGGATCATCTGCACCAACCCATGTAGCACAAACCAGGTTTTTCGTCAGACCCATAAACCAACCATCGGCTGATCCTTGCGTAGTTCCGGTCTTTCCGGCGATATGTCCTTCAACCGCATATTTGCCGCCACGAATACGACTTCCAGTTCCGCCATTTACCACATTTTCTAGCATACGGAACATCATGTAAGCCTTTTCCGCGCTCAATACCTGGTCGGTCTTAGGCTGATTGAAGTCCTCTAAAATGTTGCCATTTTTATCTTCGATGCGCAACAAGAAGGTCGGTTCAACCCACAATCCATTGTTCGCAAAGGCAGAATAGGCACTTGCCATTTCAAACGGTGATAATTCCATGGTGCCCAAACAAATTGATGGTACTTTAGGGATACGGTTTGCTTCGATACCCACGCGTTCCGCAAATTTTACTACGATATCCGGTGCATCATCGCCTAGGCTTTTCATGACCTGCGCGGTGATCAAATTATCTGATTGTGCCAAACCCCTCGACATCGTCCAAACCCCACCCGATTTTCCATCGGCATTGCGCGGACTCCATTCCTGTCCGCCGGAGAAAAATGTGGTCCTTTCCCTTGGGAATTCCGTGCAAGGCGTCATCTGGTTTATGTCGATGGCTGTAGCATATACTATCGGCTTGAACGTAGATCCCACCTGACGGCGAGCGCGACGGTTCACGTGATCGTATTTAAAGTGTTTGTGGTTAATTCCACCTACCCATGCTTTTACGTGGCCCGATTCGGGTTGTACGGCGATAAATCCGGCCATCAATACTTTTTTGATGTAGGCCATGCTATCGTAGGGCGACATCATCGTATCGACATCTCCATGCCAAGAGAAGACGGTCATTTTGATGGGTTTTTTTAACTCCTGAATGATTTTGGCAGAATCATCGCCCATTTCTTCGGCTAGGCCTTTGTATCGTTCGGTGCGTTTTAAGGCGCTTTCGATGAAACCTGGAATAACGGCACGCGTTGTTACATACCGCCAAGGTTTTTCTTTGCCCCAGCTTTTGGTGAATTGCGATTGCAGTTCAGGCATGTGCTGCTGCACGGCTTTTTCGGCGTATTGCTGCAACTTGGGGTTCAATGTAGTGTAGATTTTTAATCCGCTACGGTATAGGTCGATGCCTCTTTCCTTGCACCAAGGCTTTAGGTATTCGCCCAAATAGAATTTGAAATACTGGGCCATTCCATCCATTTCGGCGCTGCGATAATTGATTTTTATAGGTTTGGCTTTCAGTAACTCTAGACTATCGTCGGTCAAGAAATTATACTTGTTCATTTGCTCCAAGACGGTGTTTCGCCTGGATAATGATTTATCTGGATTGAATTTGGGATTATAGCGATGGTTTGCCTTGAGCATACCAATCAAAACGGCAGCTTCCTCGATGTGGAGGTCTTTCGGTTTTTTGTTGAAGAACTCTTTTGATGCCGACTCGATACCGAAGGAAATGCCTGAAAAGGGGACGGTATTGAGGTACATCGTGATGATTTCATTTTTGGTGTATCGACGTTCTAGTTCAACTGCGATGACCCATTCTTTGAATTTTTGCATCACCATCCCAATTTTTGTGGAGGGTTTTTGGAAGCGATAAAACAGGTTTTCCGATAACTGCTGGGTGAGTGTTGATGCCCCGCCGTCTTGTCCGAGCGCTACTACAGCCCTTATTGTGCCTCGAATGTCGATGCCCGAATGACCGCGAAATCTCACATCCTCCGTTGCTTCCAGCGCATTGAAAACGCAAGGTGCGATGTCTTTATGGGCGGTGTTGATGCGATTCTCAAGATAAAAACTGCCCATTAACGTGCCGTCATCGCCCAAAATTTCTGAGCTCAGCGCATTTTTTGGGTTTTCTAAATCCTCTACATCCGGCATTTCGCCGAAGAGGCCAAAACTGACCAAAATGAATACTAAAAAAACAGCGATGGTTCCACCAATGAGGAATTGCCAAAAGCGTTTGATCAACGTGAATTTAAACCCTGGAGCAGCCATGAATCAATTGCGAATATACGCAGAATTCAGCCTTATTGTTTCGCGGAAAACTGACGATATCCGTTTAAATCCATCGACTTTGAAAGTTCAACGAAGTTTCCTTCGGTGATGGGCATAGCATTGTATTCAAAGAGGCCTTTTGCTGCAAAATCGGCGGTGGCTTTATTGATGAAACTGGTGTAGTCGTTCACTACTGGATTGGTGCTAAATTGAGAAACGCGGATCACGTAATTACTGCCAATGAGTAGGGGCGAGGCTATGGCAAGGTTCTCAAAGGAGAATTGCTTTTTGTTGAAATCGCTGATGGCCGCGCGAATCATATTGGCGTTGGTGCCTTTGGCAAATACAAAAATAACGTCGAGGGGTTCCTTGGGTGACGCCGGTTTGAATTTGGCTCCTGCGGTAGCGCCGGTTGCCGCGGTGTTCCCCCCATTGACCTCTGACTCAAGTTTTAGGCGTTGTTGGGCTTCAATGATGTCCCTCGCCCTCAATGAAATATCGCTCGACGGATAATCTAGGACCAATTGCTCCAATAGAGAAATTCCCTTTGGGATATCGCCCTTTTTAATAAAACAAAGTGATTGTAAATAATCGAATTTGGCTTGAATATAATTGCCGGCAAAGTTTCTATCGGACGCCTGTTTGATGGCCAGTGCTTCCGTGTAATCACCGCGGGTATAGGCAGTCACCATTTTCTCGAATAAACTATCGATGGCTTGGTTGCCAGAGGCGTTTTGTGCCAATTCGCTAAGTGAGCCACCTGTTTCGAGCATGCGGACGTAAACGCTTTTGCCAAATTGGGTATATAACTGTGCTTTCCATTCGTCGGCCTGAGTATAATCGCCCGATTGCTTATTCAGCTTTACCAATTCATACAATGCCTGGGGTGTATTTTCCGAGTTAGGGAACCTGCGAACGAGTTCGGTGAACAAACGGATGGCCTCGGGATATTCTATCAGACGATCTTGGTAAATTTTTGCGGCTTCAAAGAGTGAGAGTGCAACCGCGGATTGATTTTTTGTTTGCGCATCGGCCGTTAGAGGTAATTCAGCATAGTATTTTTTCTCATTTGCCGAAATATTGGCGGGAATGGCAGTTGTATCGATCGATGTTTTTTCTTGATTACCCTTGGTGTTCGATGCGTTGCTGCTGCTATCTTGGCCTTGTCCAGGATTTTGGCTCACATTTCCATTGCCGTTGTCTGATTGAACTTTCTTTCCGTTGTACTTCCAGTAATCCCGGTTTTCTCTCGTGCCCCAAGTTTTTACAAACTCCTGTTGTCCTTTGGTACGATTGGCTGGGTTATAGAAAGGGAAGGATGAGTTTGTTCCCGAAGCGCCCATGTTATCCATCGGATTGCCCATGCCGCCGCCCGCATTCATGCCACCGGGTCCACCCATGCCTGGATTCTGAAATCCTGAATTCGCCTTTTGTTGATTTGCGATATTCTGCGCCTTTAATGCAGCTTCCTGCGCTTTTTTCTCTCTTTCAATGGCTTCCGCAATTTTCTTGGAGCGCCAATCTGGGTCTTTCGCCATCCGCAGCAAACTATCGTTGTTAGAAATCGTTAGGACTTCTTTCAGCAAATCACTTAATATGTCGTTTCGTTGCAATATCGCTTCAAAATCAGGATGAGATTTGTCTATGATATTGTTTGCCGAATCGTAGTATTTGGCGGCTTGCTCGTAGCTGTGGTTAATGAAATAATAATTTCCTAACGACAGGTAGGCATTGGTTTTATGCTCGTTGTTTTGAGTAAGTTGGATGGCTTGGTTGAATCGTTTTACGGCCATGGGGACATTCTGCGCCTTCAATTCATTTTCACCCATACTAATATATATAGTACCGAGATAGTCGGCATTTTTATCGTCCTTTAACATTTTCCCAAGAACCTTATTGGCTTTGGCGTAGTTCTCCTGTTTGGACGATAAAATATTCACTTGCGACATCCGGGCGTGGAATGCGAGCTCGTAGGGTGGGTTGAGTTTGCTAATTTTGCTATATTGGATTTCGGCTTTATCGTATTCTTTTGATGTGATATAGCAATGGCCCAGCGCAAAGTGCAGACGATATTTGTCCATCCGGGTTTGTTTGCCTAACAACGCGATTTCTAACGGCGCTGTGGCTTGAGAGTATTTACCCAAGGCAAATTGCATCGCTCCAAGCAAATAATTGGCTTCGGTGGTTAAGGTGTTGGGGAATTCAGGGTTTTTGAGCGCGTTTTGAACTAAGATTTCGGCATCAACGTATTGACCTTTGACGTAGAAACTGCGGGCAATCCAGAGTTGGGCAGAGAATTGAATTTTGGGATCGGTAAAGTGCGACTGAACAAATTCGAATAAGTCAATGGCTGCGCTAATTTCTCCTTTCATGAAATAGGCTTTGCCATTTAATAGGTAAGCATCGTCTACCCATTTGCTTCGCGGGTGCTTGTCGATCATGGTGGAAGCCTTTTTAATGACTTCGTCCATGGCTGCTTGGTTTTCTTTTAGGATATCAATGCTACCATAGTTTATAAGTGAAATGGGTTTTCTGAAATCGTCTTTATAACCTTCTCGGGTTGTTTCAACGGTTTCTAGCCATTTCTGTTCGGCATTAAAGAAGGTGTTATAGTGCGCAAGGGTATTGTGCCACTCTTTGTAAGCCCAAGACTCTTGGTTGCTGCACGACGATAAGAGGGTCGCGAACAAGAGCAAGATGTATAATTGATTTTTTGAGCCTAGGCGCATTCTTTGTGTTGGTTAAAACGCTATTTTTGAGTTTTTATTGATTCAATCCCGATAAAAATGTCCAAAACCTCACGTAGACGCAAAATTATCGCCAATCTTCGAAACAAACATCGTTTTGTATTGATAAACGACACAACTTTTGCGGAAGTTTTTTCAGTTCGATTGACGCCCATCAATGTTTTGATGGTTTTTAGCAGCTTATTGTTGGCATTTACGGTGATAGTTTTGTTGTTATTGGCCTACACGCCGTTGCGCGGAATTGTTCCAAATGCAGTGACGAAAGAATCTCGCAAAGAGATATTGCAGTTAAATCAAAGAATCGAGGATTTGTCAAGATCTTTGGAGGTTCAGAGAAGTAAACAAGACGTGTTAAATATAATTCTGGAAGGGAAGGAAGATCAATTTGATTCTACATCGGCTCGTCCGAAATAGGTGTCGGCTTACTTTGAAAAGCTCTCACGAATCGTTATATTTGTAAGGAATCAAAAAAAAGAATTACAATCATGGCGATTTTCAACAATAACACCGCAAAAAACGAAAAGGCTGTTCAGTCTCAGGGGATTCTTAATATCATTGGGCAAGGGACCCGGATTACGGGCGACTTAGTATCGAATGGTGACTTTAGGGTTGACGGTGCCATTGAAGGACATGTAAAAGTAGGTCAGCGGTTGGTGATAGGTGGGACCGGTAAAATTCTTGGCAATATCGAAGCGGATTCCGCAACGGTTGCAGGACATATTAAAGGCAACATCACAGTAAAGAATATATTGGAGTTGAAGCCATCGGCAAAAATTGATGGAGATATTGTTACAAACAAAATGGTGATTGAGTCGGGTGCACAATTCAATGGTCGTTGTACAATGAATGTTGTGGTAAGTGTTTCGGCGGGTGGAGTAGTGGCATCCGCGCCTGTGGCGTCAAAATAATATTGCTATTTGTAGTACATGCAAGATTTTGCGAAGTATACAGGTATCGCATTTCAGATGATAGGTACAATTCTTCTGATTACTTATTTGGGTTATTTATTAGATCAGTGGTTGTTGTTGGCATTCCCTGTGGGTATCTTGTTGGGTGTATTGCTTGGGGTAGGGAGCAGTTTGTACTTAATTTTGAAGAAATTTTAGGGTGAAATTGTACAGTGTTCGAATTTGGGTATTAGGCGTGGTGCTAGGTGTGATGACCGGGGTGCTGGATTTTGTGAGTGCTAAAATCATGGTGACACCAGATGTTTATTGGGGCCTATTGTTTTTGGTTTCGCTTTTCTGGGCCTTGCGTTACTACGTGGATCGAAGTCAAGTGGCCAACCCAAACCAATGGATTCGTCGTGCCATGATTTCGAGTATGATGCGGTTGATGGGCGTGCTAACTTTTTTACTGATATCTGTTTTGAGGCAAGGCAAAGCCAATTTGGTATTTGTTATGGCTTTTGGTCTATATTTTATTTTGTTTTTGTTGTTTGAAATGTCTGAAAAGCGTATTAACTTGCGCCCCGATTCAAATGATGGGCCACCCAAAGAAAATGCCTAATTTTATTACACTTTTCAACATGTCCTCTGTACGGAAAACGCTAGTTGCTTTTGTTTTTTCGACGTTTTTGATCGTTTCAACTTTTGCCAACCATTCCATCAGTGAGGGAGAAATTGCCTCAGGTCATCCTGAAGCCACCCATGAAGCTTCGGCTTCTCACGACAAGCCAGCCAAGTACGATCCAGGAAAGATGATTATGGATCACGTAACAGACGCACACGATTGGCATTTGTTTGGTGAGGGTCATGAGGCGGTTTCTATTTCGTTACCGGTTATTCTTTACGTTAAATCAAAAGGTTTGATTACTTTTATTTCTTCTAATTTCCAACATGGCCACGCGGCTTACGACGGATTTATATTGAATGAGAAGGGCAGTATTGTTTGGGAAGACAAAGCAAACACTGAAGCCATTTATGATTTTTCTATCACCAAGAATGTTTTGGCGATGATGTTGGCTGTACTTGTATTGATGATCATTACCATCGGCATGGCAAGGTCGTATAGTAAGAGACAAGGCAAGGCCCCTAAAGGCTTTCACAATTTGGTTGAGCCATTGATTTTGTTTATTCGCGACGATGTTGCACGGGCCTCTATTGGTCATAAGGCAGATAAGTATTTGCCTATGTTGTTGAGCATATTCTTCTTTATTTTTGTTAATAATATATTTGGGTTGATTCCAATTTTCCCAGGAGGTGCGAACGTAACAGGAAACATCGCGGTTACTATGGTTTTGGCGGTGATTGTATTCTTAACGGTTAATTTGAATGCGAACAAATATTATTGGAAGCACATTTTTGTTCCTGATGTTCCGGTTTGGATGTATATCATTATCATACCTATTGAAATATTGGGTGTTGTTTTAAAGCCTTTCGTATTAATGTTACGTTTGTTTGCAAACATCACTGCGGGTCACATTATCATATTAGGATTCTTTAGTTTGATATTTATTTTTGGAGCGATGAAGCCAGGATTAGGTTTTGCAGTTTCTCCATTGAGTGTTGCATTTACTGTGTTTATGAGTTTGTTGGAATTGCTAGTTGCTTTCTTACAAGCTTTTGTATTTACCTTATTAACTGCCATTTATATTGGTAGTGCCGTTGAAGAACATCATCATTAAAATTAATAAACCTATATAAAAAACAATCAAATAGTTATGAGTCTAATGAACACTCTCCTTCAAGCAGCTGCGGACACTTCGGCCGCTGCCTACAGCAAAATGGGTGCCGCTATTGGCGCTGGTTTAGCAGCAATCGGTGCCGGTTTGGGTATCGGTAGAATCGGCGGTAGCGCCATGGAATCCATCGCTCGCCAACCAGAATCTTTGGGCGACATTCGTGCAAACATGATTGTAGCAGCAGCCCTTGTAGAAGGTGCTGTATTCTTCGCAATCGTTGTTTGTTTGTTGATCCTGTTTTTGTAAAAAACCAAAATGGGGCCAACTTCCGTTGGCCCCTTTATTTAAAGACCCAGAAAAATGCAGTTAGTAACACCTGCCATAGGACTTTTATTTTGGATGCTGGTAACATTTTCTTTGTTGCTATTCATCCTTAAGAAATTTGCTTGGAAACCCATTCTAGAATCAATTCGCAACCGCGAACAGACCATTGAAGATTCACTCTCTTTGGCTGAAAAGACAAAATCAGAAATGATTCGTCTTCAAGGTGAGAACGAGTCTTTGTTGGCTGAAGCCCGCAAAGAACGTGATTCTATGTTGAAAGAAGCGCGTGAAATGCGTGATAAAATTGTTGGTGACGCAAAGTCTGTTGCCGATGAAGAGGCTAAGAAATTGATGAATCGTGCCCAAGACGAAATCGAAAAGCAGAAATCTGCTGCGATTGCCGAAATCAAGCGCGTAGTATCTGTTTTGTCTGTTCAAATTGCAGAGAAATTGATGCATCAACAATTGGAAAACAAC
>JBEGUW010000002.1:0-19047 GCA_041178665.1 Bacteroidota bacterium | reverse complement strand
CAGAAGAGCTCAAAGCGCTTTGGTTTGGATCGTGATTTTAGAACGGATATCCGATACCTATACAAATTGCACTTTCATTGCGCATGTAATTGGAGAAATTGGTACTTACGCTTTTTGTCATCACCCATCGCTTGTCGAAATCTTTGGAGGGGTCGCGTATGGGCAGTCCCAAATCGACACGAAACAGAAACAGGCTTAGGTCGAATCGGAAACCAATTCCAGTATTTAGGGCAACTTCAGGCAGGAAGGTTTCTCGTTGAATGACACCATAGCCGTTGGCGGATCCTTCTTTGCTGAGGTTCCAGATGTTACCCGCATCTATGAATAAGGCGCTTTCGATGAAATTTTTCACCAAAGTAAACCGATATTCTAGGTTTGCCTCTATGAGTAATTCTCCTGATCTGTCGATGATGGACCCTGAACTTTCTGGCGTATTTCCTGGGCCGATGCCACGGGGTCTCCACCCTCTCAAGCTGTTGCTGCCACCAATAAAATATCGCTTATCGTAAGGGATCACACTGCTGTTCCAGTAAGGGATGGCCATGCCAAAGTTGGCCCTAAAAGCGATGCTATTGAGTTCGTCGATGGTGCGTTTGATGCGAATTTCCGATTCTATTTTGGCGTACTGAAAATAATTAACCCCCATGAATTGATAGGAACTATCTGGGTTGTAATTGTCTTGGAATAGGTATCGGGCGAGTCGGTGAAGGTTTCCGGATGTTTCAAATCCGAAACGACCAAAGAAGTAGGTTTGACCGGGTTTGTTTTTGTTGTTGGTATACAAGCCTCCAAATTTTGCGGCGGTGATAATTTGGTCGGTAAAAACGCGTTTCACAAAATCTTGGTCCAACTGTGGAAGCGTGGGTAAAAATGCTGCAGAGATTGCATTTCGGTTAAAACTCAATTCAACAGGGGTATAATACCAACTCAAATTGGGTCTTGTGAATTGCAAGGAAATGGAGGCGGGGATTGAACTTCGTTTGAAATTGGGATTGTTCTCCAATTGGTAACTCAGCGAGAATACGGTGTTTTTGCGCTGATAGCTATTTTTTACTTTGATTTTATCGAGTAATGAAAAGTTGGGCAGCGACAGTCTGGCGTTGAATCCTTGTTGCAAGCCGTATCGGATATTGTCGTTGTCGCCGCGTTTGAAAATCGCCTCGTAGCTGGTGACAGAGCTGATTTTTAAGCTTTCCCCGTTGCCCAATGCGTTTCGATTGTTGAGCGATACGATGCCTGCAAGGCCGAAACTACGCTGACTTTGGGTTTGAAAGTTGGTTCCCGAGCTCCCTTGGGGTGAGTAAAGCGCTTGGGGTTCAATTTGGGTATAAATTCTTGGGATGGCTTTCGCCTCAATTTTGGTGATGATGAGGTGGTTTACGGTATCCACTACTTGGTGTAAATCCACGTAGGAGAAAAGGCCCATTTCCACCAGAGCGACATAGGTTTGATTGGTTAGGGATTGGCTGAACCATCGGCCGGAGTCGATTGTGACAACTTGATCCATGATGTTGCCTTTGATGGGGTAATGGTTGAGTTCGAAATATTTGCCTTTGGATGAATAGGATTGTGGCCATTGATTTTCCAAATAGATATCGGAGCAAATGATGTTCAGATAGGTGGCGCCGAATCGGTATCGTTGAAATTTCGATTGGTTTAAGGGGTTATTCAATTTGAGGAAAACTGCACCTTCTTTTTTATCGGCCAGCGTATCAATCTCGTAATGAAAAAGGTCTGGCGTGGCATCGTAATAGCCTCGGTCTTTGAGTTCAATTGCCAACTTGTCTTTCGCCTCATTTAAGGCATTCAGATTTAAGGGCCACCAAAGTCTGTAAGCCAAATTTTGATCAACAAGGGTATCGATTAGGGGCTTAAGCGCAGTATCGTCGGGTTGCCTAAAAAACGAATTAAGTCGATAGGGTTTTCCGGGTTCCACGATATAATGCACTTCGGCTTTGTGCTTTCCGTAGGTGACAATATAGCTGACTCTGTTATCAAAATAGCCCAAGTTAAACAGGTGATTTCCGATGTTTTCGGCAGAAACGGCAGCGAGCGCCGTATCGATAAGGATTGGGGGTTCACCGAGTTTATTGCGAAGCTTTTTCCTCCAAGCGATACTGTCGTTTAGTTCCGGATGTTTGAAACTTGTACCCAGCGAATAGGCCCACAGGAAGACGGGTAATTTGTTAAAAAGTACGCGTTTGTTGGGGTTGTGAAGGATTTGCGCTTTAAGATTGGAGGCGCTGACGGTTTTTTTGGGGACGATGACGGAATTTCTTTTGAGCAGGTAACGATTTTCTGGGATGCTTTTTTTGACACCGCAGGCGTTGATGAGGGTGATGACGAGCATGGCCCATAGGTACTTCGGGGAAAAATTCAGATATTTGCCTAGGTATGCCATCAATTGCTCAAATCAAGCACCTCGCATCGTTGCGAATGTCGAAGTACAGGCAAAAATATGGCCAATTTGTGGTTGAGGGTCGCAAACAGGTGGAGGAAGTATTCCACAGTGGATGGGAAATTGAGGGGATTTGGGGAACGCCTGCTTTTGCAGAGCGATTTTCACCGGCCTATGATTTTGAATGGATGACGGAGGAGGAGAACAAGAAATGTTCTGGATTCGACACGCCGCCGGGAATTATGGCGTTGGTTCGGATGCCAAAAATGAAGGAGTTGGATTTATTGGAGCCCTTTGTTTTGGCGTTAGACGGCATCAGTGACCCTGGGAATATGGGTACGATTATCCGACTTGCAGATTGGTATGGTTTGAAGCAGATATTGGCCAGTGAGGACTGTGTGGATGTATACAATGCGAAGTGTTTAAGTGCCACTATGGGGTCGTTTCTTCGGGTGGAGGTAGTGTATAGTAAATTACACCCTGCGGCCGCAGGCCGCAGGGTGTATGGCGCCTTTCTGGACGGGACATCCGTGCACGGATTGAAATTGGAAAGCCCATCGATGTTGATTATCGGCAGTGAATCTCATGGGATTCGGCCGGAGGCCGAATCCTTGGTGACAGAAAAAATCACCATCCCCGGAAAAGGTCATGCCGAATCACTCAATGCCGGAATTGCAACCGCCATTCTTCTCGATAATTTGTTGCGATAGTCTTTGCTATATTTGTGAGTAACCCATGAGGAGTGAAATTAGAATCAAGCTAGACGCATTTATTGCGGCCCACTACAAACAAAGGTTTGTGCGTGGCTTGATGCTCGCTCTCTCCGGTACAATGTTGCTGCTAGTAGGTTTGTTTCTTCTTGAAAATCAGCTGTGGCTTTCCGTGCAATCTAGGACCGTCCTTTTCTTTGGAATGTGGACGATGATCATTGCTGCTTGGGGCATTCTAGTAGTTCAGCCATTGCTGAAGCTGCGAGGCGTGGGTAAAGTGATTTCGCATCAAGAAGCAGCGCGTTGGATCGGAAATCATTTTCCAGAGGTGGCGGATAAACTTTTGAATTTATTGCAACTCGAAGAAATGTCGGCTATCACCGCCGAAAACGACTTGCTACTTCAGGGTATCGCCCAAAAGACGTTGGCCTTTTCTAATACACCCTTTATACAAGCGTTGGATTGGTTGAAGCACAAGCGTTGGGTGACGAGATTGGCGATGCTATTGGTTTTGCTTTTAGGGTTCTCCGCATATCAGTCGGCCGGAATATTGAATGGCGCAAATCGAGTCTTTCACTATCAAACGGAATATGTGCCCAAAGCGCCGTTTCGCGTGGAATTGTCTCCATCGGAATTGGTTGCCGATCAAGGCAAAGATTTGACCGTGAATTTCATGGTGGAGGGCAGTGTGTTGCCGGAGAGTATTGAAATTCTCATCGACAAGCAGATCATTCGGGCTAAAAAAATCAAATCGAATCATTTTCAGTATACGTTCCCCTCCGTTCAGGCCCAATTTGATTTTGTAATTCGCGCCATGGATTTTGATTTGGGAAATTATCGCGTGAATGTCAATCACCCTCCCCAATGGCAAGCGCTTTCGGCATGGGCGGATTATCCGGAATATACTGGTAAAATTGATGGGGAATGCGCTTCTACCGAGTTGCTCGAAGTCCCCGAAGGAACCATTGTTACCTATGAGTTAAAAGGCAAATATGTGAATCAGTGGTTGGTGAAAGCCTTTGGCGGTAGGTGGACATCCATTGGCGGGCTGGGAGAAAAAGGAGATTTGGCAAAAGGGCAAGAATCTACCAATCATTTGAATACAGCAAAAGAGCAACAACAATATAAGGTCCGTGCCAACAGCAGTGGGGGTTTTGTATTTGGAATGCGAGGAAAGCAAGGCCTTTCGATGGATACTTTTCTGAGTCGTTTGGAAGTGCAGAAGGATTTATTCCCCGACATACAATGTGAGACGGTGGAAGATTCTGTGAAGATGGGTGTTTGGTATTTTATGGGTTTATCGGGCGATGATTATGCGGTTAGGTCGGTACATTTTTATCACAGAATTCTGCGTAAAAACGGTCGTTCCGGCGATACAAATTGGGTGCGGACGCCTTTGTTTATTGGCAATGAATCTCAAATTTCTTTCACTCATGCCTTGGATTTGGGTTTGATGGGGATTCAGCCCGGCGATGCAATTGAATACCAATTGGCGGCCACGGATAACGACGCGGTGCACGGAGGGAAAGTGATGCGAACACCCATTAAGAGGTTGGAAAGGGCGAGCAACGATGCGGTAGTGGCTCAACTTGAAAAACAAGAGGCGGGCATCGGTCAAGGAATGAGCAAGTCGGTCAAAAATTTGGAAAAATTGCAAAAAGAAGCCAAGCGTTTGCAAGAATCGTTACAACAAAGTGGTCAGAGTTGGGATCAAGAGAATAAAATCAAGAATTGGTTAAATGAGGAGCAGAAAATGCTTCAAACAATCAAACAACTGGAGAAAAAGCAATCGGAGGTCAATAAGCAAAAGGAGCGTCTGGGGGAACAGTCCCAAGAATTGCAGAAAAAGAAGGATGCCTTGAACGAGCGATTAAAGCAGTTGAACAATCCGGAAATGCAAAAGCTGATTGATGAAATCCAGCGATTGCTTCAGCAGAAGGCCGACAAAGAGCAACTCAAGGAGTCGATGCAGAAGTTGAGCGAAATGAGTCAAGAAACCGCCAAGGAAATGGACAAACTCATGGAGCAGTTGAAGCAGTTGGAATTGGAAGAAGCGGTGGATGCGGTGGCAAAAAGCATGGAGGATTGGGCAAAGACGGAAGAAGATCTTGCACAGAAAACCAAAGAGGAAAAAGGCGGTCAGGCTTCCGAAGCGTTGAAAGAAGCTCAGGCGGAGCAGAATAAGGCATTGCAGAGCATCGAAAAGAAAATCAAGGATGTGGAAGAGAAAAATGCGGAGCTCGAAAAGCCGATGGAGTTAAAAACAGGGGAAGAGGATCGCAAAGAGGCGGGGGATGAAGCGCAAAAAGCATCGCAAGATTTGCAGAATAATAAGAAATCGGCGGCGTCTGAGAAAATGAAAAAATCGGCGCAAAAGATGAAAGAGGCTATGCAGAATATGCAGAAATCGTTCGAGGACCAGCAGAAGAAACGCACGGCGGAGGACTATCAAACCCTGAGGGCGTTGTTGGAGAATTTGATTGATGCATCGAACCGACAGGAAGCGAACTTCATGGAATTGCGCAAATTATCGTCGGATAATCCTCGGTTGGCGACATTGAATAAGGAGCAAATGCGATTGCGGGAGTCGTTGATGTTTATTGAGGACAGTTTGATGGCTTTGGCCAAACGTCAGCCCATGATCGACAATTTTGTAACCAAGGAAATGAGTCGTGTAAATGTGCAAATGGGGATGGCGTTGGACAATATGAAGGTGAGGAATTCTCGAAGTGCGGCGGTGCATGAGCAGTTTGTGATGACGGGTTTGAATAATTTGGCGGATATGCTGATGGAGAGTTTGCAAAATATGCAGCAGCAGATGCAGAGCGATCAAAAGAAGGACGGCGATAAGAGTTGTAATAATCCCAACAAATCCGGAAAAGGAAAGAGCGGGAAACCTAAGCCAGGCGGCAAATTGTCTGATGCGCAGAAGGCCTTGGGTGAGCAGTTGCAAAAAATGCAACAACAGAAACGAGGCAAGCCGGGTGAGTCGGGCAAACAAGGCGAGCAGGGCAGTCCAAAAACACCGGGTTCACAGGGCGAATCGTCGCAGGACGGACAGCGATCGCTGAATGAAGATTTGGCAAAAATGGCGTTGATGCAGGAGGCGTTGCGGAGACAGGTGGAGCAGCTGAGGAAAGAATTGGGTCAGGAGGGAAAGCAGGGCCTATCGAATGGACTTCAGGAGGTGGAAAAAATGATGGAGCAGCAGGAGAAAGACATCGTCAATGGAAAAATTACTCCGCAGTCGATCGAGAGGCAAAAGCAGATCATGACGCGCTTGCTGGAAAACGAAAAAGCGGATCGGAAGCAGGATCAGGAGGATAAGCGGGAGTCGAATAATCCGGGGAATTATATTCCTGAGGTGCCGGAAAATATCAAGGAGGCAATGCGGAAAAAAGCGGAGGAAAGGGAATCGTTAAGGAAAATCCAACCGGCATTTAAGCCCTATTACAAACAAAGCGTGCAGAAATACCTTCAGATTTATTCGCGCTAAAAGTATCTTTGCAGTTCCATGTCAAAAATTACCATTACCGCAGCACTTCCTTATGCCAACGGCCCTGTTCATATTGGGCATTTGGCGGGGGTTTATATTCCGGCCGATATTCATGCCCGTGTTCAGCGATTGCGGGGTGAGGAGGTTTTGTTTATTTGCGGAAGCGATGAGCACGGCGTGCCGATTACTTTGAGGGCGAGAAAAGAGGGTGTGACATCTCAAGATGTGGTGGATCGATATCACAAAATTATTGGCGATTCTTTCAGGGATTTGGGGATTTCATTTGATATTTATTCTCGGACATCGAACCAAACGCACAAGGATTTATCGCAGGCGTTTTTTAAGAATTTATACGACAAAGGGGCTTTTAGGGAGATTCGCTCTGAGCAATATTACGATGAGCAGGCGGGTCAGTTTTTGGCCGATCGATATATCGTGGGTACTTGTCCTTCTTGCAAGAACGAGGGTGCTTATGGCGATCAGTGTGAAAAATGTGGTAGTACGTTAAGTCCTACGGAGCTGTTGAATCCCAAATCGGCGTTGAGCGGAACGGTTCCCGTGATGCGCGAAACCATCAACTGGTATTTGCCGTTGGATGAGATTCAGGAGTCGTTTTTGAACGAATGGATTGGTGGCAAAAGCGGTTGGAAGAGCAACGTTTTAGGTCAGTGTAAGAGCTGGTTGAACGAGGGTTTACGTCCGCGAGCCATGAGTAGAGATTTGGAGTGGGGCGTACCGGTGCCATTGGAAGGTGCGGATGGAAAGGTGTTGTATGTTTGGTTTGAGGCGCCCATTGGATATATTTCGGCCACCAAGGAGTTGAGGCCCGATGATTGGGAGCAGTGGTGGACGGGTGATTCCAAGTTGATTCATTTTATAGGTAAGGATAATATTGTGTTCCATTGTATCATATTCCCAGCGATGTTGCATTTGCGCGGCGATGGGTATGTGTTGCCGGAGCAAGTTCCTGCGAATGAGTTTTTGAATTTGGAGGGACAGAAAATATCGACAAGTAGAAATTGGGCGGTTTGGTTGAATGAGTATTTGGAGGAGATGCCGAATCGGAAGGACGAGTTGCGTTATGTGTTAACGTCGATTGCGCCTGAGACCAAGGACAGTGAGTTTACGTGGAAGGATTATCAGACCCGTGTGAATTCGGAGTTGGTGGGGATTATGGGCAATTTTGCCAACCGCGTATTGGTATTGATGCAGAAATACTATGAGGGTGTGATGCCAACGGTGGAAACGATTCAGGAAAAGTATCGTTTGTTTGATTGCGCTGCGATGGTAGGCGGGAAGCATCCGATGGTGGAGGAGTATATTGTGCCGGTGGTGAAGTTGTTGGGACAGTATCAATTTAGGGATGCACAATTTAAGATGATGGAATTGGCGCGGTTAGGTAATAAATATTTAGCCGATCATGAGCCATGGAAGTTGATAAAGACCGATGCGGATGGCACGGCGCAGGTTTTGGGCGAGGCGGTTCAGGTGTTGTACAATATGGCCATGTTAATGGAGCCGTTTATGCCTGATGCGAGCGGAAGGTTATTGGCCCAGTTGCAGGTGAATCCGGATGCAAATACAAGGAAGGATTTTTGGATGGCTGGCGAGGGTGTGGATGGAGTTTGGTTTGAGTTGTCGGCTGGACACCAATTGGGAAGTCCGGGGCTGTTATTCCAGAAGATTGAGGATGATGTGATTGAGGTTCAAATTTCTAAGCTGCTGGCAGCCGGCGCGGCGAATGCTGCGGCCGTTCTCGCAGAATCTGCATCAAAAAGTAATAATTCAGGTATTGAAAACGATAAAAATATGAATGCAGCGGTGGAAACTGTGGCCGAAACCAAGCCGGAAGTGACTTACGATGATTTTGCGAAACTCGATTTGCGCGTGGCTACCGTTGTGGCTTGCGAAAAGGTTGAGAAAGCCGATAAATTGTTGAAACTTACCTTGGAGGTTGGTGCTGAAACCCGGACGGTTGTCTCAGGTATCGCATTGCATTTTTCACCCGAAGAAGTGGTGGGTAAGCAGGTGCTGTTGTTGGCAAATTTAGCCCCTCGTAAAATGAGAGGTATCGAAAGTCAAGGCATGATATTGATGGCCGAAGATGCCGATGGAAAATTGGTGTTCATGAGCCCATCAAATGCAGTTGCTTCGGGTAGTGGCGTTTCTTGATGCGTTTTCTGCATCTGGATTTCATGGTCGCTTAGTAGTTGGTTTTTGTGGGTGTTTACTGCCTGCATTGCGATCGACATAAACTGGTCAACAATTCCTTCGTTGGTTGAATCTTGGAAATAGCGCTGGGCGGTTTCTCTGGACTCGTGAAAAAACCGGTCTACCGTTGCGCCAAAATGTATATCAATCTCGTTGATTACTTCTGCTCCAAATTCTTGAAGTGCAGCAGCGTTGCAGTCCTGTTCATACTGACCTTTGATTGGGATGACCATGATTTTCTTGCCTAAATACAAAGCTTCGGCAGGCGTTTCAAATCCACCACCAGTGATAATTCCTTTTGCATGAATCATCGAATGGGAAAAACACTCTTTGCCCAAGGGGAAGAAAAGACAATTGTGAACGGTCTTCTTTTCTTTGATTCCGCTGCTGAAAATGTGGAATTTTAGATGGGTTAAACTTTTGACCTGCTTATAAATCTCTTCGTGGCCGTATTGGGCGAGGTAAATCGTGATATGTCCTTGGTTCGATGGCTGCGCCTGACGAATGTGCTCCTTGATAATGGGCGGAAGGATATTGGGGTGATAGGGTTTGAAATGCAGTCCAATATTTAATTTGGCCGGTGCGAAATTCTTCAGTACCCATTCGCCAATCATCGATTTCTTAGTGGGTCGAGGCGTTTCAGAATAATTAAAACTGGCCTGGTGACCAAATTGGATACTAAATGTGCCCTTCAATTTACACGCCATCGCAGTGATGAGGTCAAAATCGTTGATGACCAAATCGTATTGATCTACTGGTAATCGCTTAATATCGTTCCAAATTCGAAAAGGGTTCAATTGCTTCAACATGCGGTAGTAATGCAATCCGCCACCCGATTGATAAAATAAGCTCAGTCCTTTGCTTTTGTGTTTTACGGGCAAATTTACCGGCAAATGGGCGTTGTTTCCGCTCAGCATAATGTCGACAGTGCCATATTTTTGAAGTATCGGCAGAATCTCAGAGGCCCTGCTAATATGTCCGTTACCTGTCGCTTGGACGGCGTAAAGAATCTTCATGGTACGAATTAAATGGCAGTTTTGGTAGCAATAAAAGCGGCGATGTGGTGTGAAAGCACATCAGGAATCTCAGGTTTTTTAAGGCGTTCTAGTTCTGTTAAATACTCAGTACTCCTTGGAAGTTTTTTGCGATTTTGCTGGGGATGCTCGTAAATTTTCCAATTACCGTCGTTGTATTCTAGTGCGGTGAGATTTTCGATCCAATCGCCAGAATTCAAATAGGTTACCTCACCTTTTTCTGTTTTGATGATTCTTTGCTGTGGCTGGTGAATGTGACCGCAAACAACCACATCGTATCCCTCTTCGATGGCTAATTCCGCCGCCGTTTGTTCAAAGTTGTTGATCCAAGAGACCGCCTTTTTTACGCTTTCTTTAACTTTTTTGCTAAGACTCATTTTTTCCCGACCCATCAGTGAAAGGAGTAAATTGATATTGTGATTTAACCAAATTAATAAATCGTAGCCTTTGCCGCCGAGCTGTGCCAATAATCGTGCTGATCCTTTGGTTGTTGCATCAAAAACGTCACCGTGAAAAATCCAAACCTTCTTGCCATCCAATTCCAAAATGAGTTTGTCGTCCAGTCTGATATTTCCCAACTGAGTGCCAGAATATCTGCGCAACGCTTCATCGTGGTTTCCTGTGATGTAGTACACTTGAGTCCCTTGGGTGTTAAGTTTTAGGATATCCCGGATCACTTGCATATGCTGGGGTGGGAAATACGACTTCTTGAACTGCCATATGTCGATGATGTCGCCATTGAGCACCAAAATTTCCGGGTTGATGCTTCGCAGGTAATCGCTAATTTCTTCGGCATGGCAGCCAAATGTGCCCAAATGCAAATCGCTTAGAATGCAAACTTGCATTTCTCTAGGAGTAGATTTCACGCCCTCAAAATACCAATTGGTATGTTTTGTTATGGCTAACAAAAATGGGTATTAACATCAATTTTATATTACCAAATTATGTATAGAGGACATTGCAATTTATTAACACTAAATTGATGATATATTCTTCTTGAAATAATTCTAAATCGCAATTTGAACTATCATCTTTGCTATTGAATAGATTTTCATTATGGGTGCAAAGAAGCAAGGAATTAACAGAGATATTAGTTGGTTGGCGTTTAACGGCAGGGTTTTACAGGAAGCGGCGGACGAGGAGAATCATATTTACGATCGTTTGCGATTTTTAGGGATATTTTCTAACAATTTGGACGAGTTTTTTCGTGTTCGGGTGGCAACGCTGAACCGGATGACAAGGACTGCGGGGAATAAGTTGAAGATGCATTTGGAAGAGAATCCTGAAAAAATTCTCGCCAGCATTATGTCGATCGTGCTCATCCAACAACAACAATTCGAGAAGATTTATCGCGACTTGGTTGTGGCTATGGAGGGTAAGAAAATCCATTTTAAAACCGACAAGCAGCTCACAAAAGAGCAGAAGATATTTGTTGAGACATTTTTTGAAGAGCGACTCCACACGCGGATCGTACCCTTAATGATTGAGTCGATTCCAAACATGCCGTTGCTTAGGGACAGAAGCGTTTACTTGGCTTGTGTCCTGGGACATTCACAATCGGCGATGATGCATCGTTATGCGCTAATTGAAATTCCTGTTGGCGATTTGCCACGCGTTGTGGTTTTGCCATCGGCTAAAGGAACCAAAGATTTAATTCTGTTGGAAGACATTGTTCGGTATAATTTGCCCTACCTGTTTGCTCCATTTGGGTTTGATAAATTCATGGGTCATCTGATCAAAGTAACGCGGGATGCTGAATTGGATTTGGACAATGATTTTCATTCCAATTTAATCGACGATCTGGAGAAGGGTATCAAAAATCGTAAAAAAGGAAAGGCGACACGATTTGTATACGACAAGCAGATTGATGCGAATTTGTTGGAGTTTATGATGAAGCGATTGAGTTTGAACAAGAAGGATCATATGGTTCCCGGCGGTAGAATTCACAATTTTAAAGACTTTATGGACTTCCCGCGGGAGGTTTTTACGGATATCAATTCTCGTCCAAAGCCGTTTGTTCATCCGTTGTTGACGCAGCCGTGTAGGATTATGGATGTCATTTCTAAGAAAGATGTGATGTTGCACTTTCCTTATCATTCCTTTGATTCGGTGATTGATTTGTTGCGTGAAGCGGCCATCGATCCAGCGGTTGTTAGTATTCGAGTGACATTGTATAGATTGGCAAAAGATTCAAGGGTAATCAATGCTTTGGTGAATGCGGTGAGAAATGGGAAGCAAGTTTCTGTGGTTATTGAGTTGAAGGCGCGATTTGATGAGGAGGCCAATATGATGTGGAAGAAGCGATTGGAAGAAGAAGGAGTGAGGGTTTATATCGGGCTTCCTGAGATGAAAATTCACGCAAAAATCTGTGTCATTAAGCGCAGAGAATTCAACAGAACCACCCAATTTGGTTTCGTTAGTACGGGTAATTTGAATGAAAGTACGGCCAAGGTGTATGCGGATCATTGTTTGCTGACATCCAACCGACAGATTATGGCTGATATCAATCGTGTATTTGATTGTTTGGAGCGTCCTGTGCCAAATCTAACGGGCTTAAAGACTTGTAGGACATTGATACCTGCGCCGATTTCGATGCGTAAATTTTTCCAAGCACAAATCCTGAAGCAGATTTCTTTGAGCAAGCGGAAGAAAGGGGGCTCATTGGTTGTGAAACTCAATAGTCTGAGCGACGATGAGTTGATTCATGATTTGTATGATGCGGCCAAGGCGGGAGTGAAGAGTAGTTTTGTAGTTCGCGGGATTTTCTGCGGTGTGATGGATAAAAAATCGTTCAAAAAACAACCCCAAGCCATTTCTATTGTGGATCAATATTTAGAGCACGCCCGGGTGTTTATTTTTGGGGAAGACGAGCAAAAGCAAGTTTTTATCTCGTCGGCCGATTGGATGGTGAGGAATTTGGATCATCGCGTTGAGGTGGCTTGTCCTATCATCGACAAAGAGATTCAAACAGAATTGTCACATATTATGAACATCCAACTGAAGGAGAATGAAAAAGCACGAATTTTGGATGCTGTATTGAGCAATCAATACGTAGTGCCTGAGGAAGGGGAGCCATGGCTTCGGTCTCAAGTTGCCATCCATGACTATTTAAAAAATAAAGAATACACCATTGAATCTCGCAGCCATTGATATCGGTTCCAACGCAGTTCGACTGTTGGTTTCCGAGGCTGTGCCGTATCGCGAGTCGGTAGATTTTACCAAGCTCACTTTATTGCGTATCCCTCTTCGTTTGGGGGTTGATGTATTTCAGGATGGCTTTATTGGCGAAGAAAAAGCATCGGCCTTAAAGAAGAGTATACGTGCATTTCAGTTGATTATGGATATTTACGGCGTGGAGCGTTTCAGAGCTTGCGCTACATCGGCGATGCGCGATGCCCAAAATGGAGAGGCGTTGGTGAATGCGATTTTTGAGGAGACGGGTTTACGGATTGATATTATCACTGGAAAAGAGGAGGCTGCGATCATTTACGATACGCATATGATGGAGTCGGATTTGGACAATGAAACACGTTTATATGTGGATGTAGGCGGCGGCAGTACAGAGCTTACGATGTATTCTGAGGGTAAGCGAATATTGCAAGATTCGTTTAATGTTGGCACATTGCGAATGTTACAAGGCCAGGTGTCCGACGATGTGTGGAATTCGATGAAAGCTGCGGTGAAATCCTCTGTGAAAGGGGTGAAAAATTTGACGGTTATTGGAAGCGGCGGGAATATAAATAAGTTGTTTTCGATCTCTAAAATAAAGGATGGTAAATCGCTTCCTCTCAGTCAAATGGAAGGATATTACAAGGTGATGAGCAATCAATCTGTGATTGAACGAATGCACGAATTTAATTTGCGACAGGAGAGGGCAGAAGTGATTGTTCCTGCGTTGCAGATATACACGTCGATCTTAAAATGGGCGGATATTACAGAGATAGGTGTGCCCAGAATTGGATTGGCGGATGGCCTGATTCGCGAGTTGTATTACCAATAAAAGTTTACAGAATCACTTTTAATTGTAAAAGTAACACAAACAGAAAGGGCGGCCATTGGCCGCCCTTTCTGTTTGTGCTGGGAGGAAGATTCTCCCGTATTTTCAACTGCGATTGCAGCCTATGTGACTCATTAGAAAGAATAACGCAATCCTAACTGCATACCCCAAGTGGTTGCAGTGCTCACGATTGGACGGAAACTTTCAACTGGCAATACGCCGTTTACTGCATTGAAGTTGTAAGTACCGTTGGTAGCATTGTATCTCAATACACCACCGTTGCTCACAGTCATTTGCTTACGGATACCCCAAGAAGGGTTGATCATGTTACCAATGTTCAAGATATCAGCACTGATTTGCAAAGTGTGCTTGTTCTTGCCAATGTTTTGAGCTACGTCTTGTAACAAACGCAAATCGAAGCGGTGTAACCATGGCAACAAACCACCGTTGCGCTCAACGAATTTGCCTTTGTGGGCGCTCAAATAGTTGTCTTGTGCAACATAAGCATCCCAAGCAGCGGCCTGATCAGCGGCTTTGATGGTTTTAGTTCCAATTACCAAGTCAGAGAATTTAATGTCTGAAGATGCGTGAACAAACAACAAATCGTTACCGGTTAAACCATCGTTGTTGATGTCGGTAGAGTATACGTAGCTGTAACGGCCTGGGTTGTAACCATCGTAAACCAAACTTACAGTGGTACCAAAACGCTTTCCATATTCAAATTTCTTAGAAATATTAGCGATCACACGGTTGGGAGTAGAGTACTCAGAAATAGCCAACTCTTGTGCGTTGTTTCCACCCACGGTGCGGTTATTGCTCCAAGCAGAAGCTGCCTGAGAACCTGGGTTAGATGTGATGTCTTTGGTGTTGTTGAAGGCGTAGCTGACAGAACCTGCAAATCCTTTTTTGAAGTTACGGCTCAAAGTAAACGCTGCGCTCAAACCACTACCCAAATTGGTGTTGCTCAATACCATCGCTTCACGTACAGTGCTTACATTAGTACGGCTAGCAGCCTTCTTGTAAGCAGCGCGCTCCCATTCAGTACCTGTAAAGTAGGTGGTGTCGGCCATCGCATAGTTAGCGTTGTACTGATACACACCGTTCAATTCCTTGGTGTAAATGATGTCAGCAGAGAAGTCCAAATCGAAAGGCAATTTCTTGTCGATACCGATGCTGGTTCTCCAAACCTGAGGGAATTTGAAGTTGTTGTCGACCTTGGCAAAAGAAGCACCTGAAGGCAATGTGCCTGGAGTGGTTGGGAACTTGTTCAAGTAAGCGGTAGGATCTGCGTTGAATACATAACCGGCCAAATCAGCAGCTTTGGTTACTTCTACAGTTGCTTGCACGCCATAAGCATTTGAAGGCTGGTTGGTGAACCAAACAAACGGCAAACGACCTGTGAATACACCTGTACCACCACGGATAATCAAATCTTTGTCGCCTTTTACATCGTAGTTGAAACCTACACGCGGCGATACCAACGGAGAGCCTGTGGGCCAGCTGTTGGGGTTGTATTTGATTTTGTTTCCTGAAGGATCTTTGAACAACATGGTTGTATCGTACTTGATGAAACCTGCGTTGGCTTGTGATTCAGACAAGTAAATTGGCATATCAACACGCAAACCTGCAGTGATTTTCAATTTCTTGCTAGCACGGAACTCATCTTGTACGTATGCGGCCAATTGTCCAAACGACAATTCAGCACCTACTGGTGCAGCATCGCCACCGTAACCATAAGTTAAAGCGAAAGCAGAAGGCGCGGCACCGTTCAAGAACTGACTCAAAGAATCGTAACGGTAGTAGCTAGTACCATAGCGTTGGAACGCGTTACCCACATACATTTGGTCATAAGCAATACCAGCAGTGATGGTGTGCTTCTTCATGTTGTAAGTGATGTTGTCGATGAACGACAATGTATTGTTGTTTACTTTGTTGTTGTAACTGAACAATTCGTAACCGAAACTGATGTAGTTGTCGCCACCTTTTTTGATGTCTACGAATGGGAATGGTGTACTGTTAGTACCACGGGCATCGGTGATGCTGGTGTAAGTAGCCAAGAATTGGTTGCTGATTTTGCTGCTCAAATTACTTTTCAATTCAGCCGCAACAGACCATACTTTGTTATCAAATGAATAGTTAGAGTTTGCGAAACTCATTGAGTTGTTAGACCAACGGTTTGAAGTAGAGCGTGGGTTTGGCGCAGAATTACCATTCAATACTTGGTCGTTGGTGTTGTGCACAGAGTTGTAGCGCAAGCTAAATTTGTGCTTCTCAGAGATGTTC
Source organism: Bacteroidota bacterium (assembly GCA_041178665.1). Classification (GTDB taxonomy): domain Bacteria; phylum Bacteroidota; class Bacteroidia; order NS11-12g; family UBA955; genus UBA955. The sequence continues at coordinate 2,918 of JBEGUW010000002.1, read as the reverse complement.
CAATCTACACGGGCCAAGAATTTCTGGTTGGCTGTGTTGAAATTACCCAAATTCTCGTAATCACCGGTTTCGTAACCATGTTTTTCTTTCAAGTGGGTGCGAACTAAGTCTAAGTCGGTAGCCAATGTACGAGACAAGTTAGGGTCTGAGGCGCTCTGACCAGTACCTGGGCGTGAGGCTTTCCACTGAAGACCTGGGATTGAAGTTTTTTCGTTTTCGTAGTTTACGAAGTAAAATATTTTGTCTTTTACTAAAGCTCCGCCAATGCGGAAGCCCACGATATTGGAAGAAGTTTTCTTTTGTTCACCCAAATCGAAAGTATCCACTTTGGTGCCGTTGAAAGATTCGTTGCGCATCAATGTGTAAACAGAAGCGGTGGTTGTGTTTGATCCACTCTTGGTGATGGCGTTGATGCCGGCACCGGTAAAGTTTGATTGACGAACATCGAAAGGAGAGATGTTTACCTGAACGGCTTCGATCGCATCAAGAGAAATTGGCTGAGCATCGCCACCGGGTAAGTTTTTATCACTCAAACCAAAGTTGTTGTTGAAGTTGGCACCATCGATGGTGATGTTGTTGAAACGACCGTCGCGACCGTTGAAACTGCTACCGCTACCGGCTTGGGGAGTCAAACGGGTGAAGTCGTTGATTGAACGAGAAATGGTAGGCAAGGTATTCAAGGTACGACTGTTAATGTTCATGTTGCTACCGGTTTTGGTGGCATTACGAGAAGCACTAACAACCACGCCGCCAATTTTCTCAGCAGTGAAGTCGGCGTCGAGTTTGAAGTTTTCACCCAAAGTCAAAAACACGTCAGTGAAAACGATGTCTTTTTGACCAGGAGAGGTGATGGTCACGGTGTAGGGACCGCCTGCAGTCAAGTTAGAGATGTCGTACACACCCCCGGTACGGGTACTAGCGGTGTAAACGGCGTTAGTGGTTGTGAGGACCGCTTTGATGTTGGCGTTCTCAACACCGGCATTTCCGTTGGTAACAACACCGCTCAAGTAGGCAGTGGTTACCTGGGCCAACGCACTCCCTGTGAGGAGGATAGCGCAGATGGCTGTGGTGATTAGTTTTTTCATTTTTTTAGGCTATTATTTCAAGCAAAGAAACTAAAAATACATTTTTTTATTGTTACCAAATTATAAACAAAAGACATTTTTTGATATGATATCCTTCATTTTAAGGCACTCAGACGATAAAACTAAGGTAATAACCAGTTTTTGTTAATTTCTCACCTTTGTGGTGTGATCCCTAAGATTGGTTAACGATGGGCCATTGGTTTTGGGTGCTGATTTTCATTAAGGATTCAGGATTCAGGATGGTGAGGTTGATGGGTTTCCCTGTTTTCTGTACGATGTGTAAGATGTATCTGCCACGGGTGGTGTAGGCTGTGCCGAGCTTTCCATAACGAAGTCCCCAACCGCCGAATTCTTTCAATGGGTTGATTTTTAGTAGTTCAACGGTTTCTATGTTTTCCCAAGGGAGGGTTGTGGGTTTGTTGTGAAACGGAGGATATTGGTAGGTGATGCCTTTTGTGTCGATGGTTATTTTAAGTTTGATGGAAAAGATAAAAAGACCCACGGCGCCGAGGATGACCAAACCTAACCAATCAAATGGCTCGCTATTTATGGGATGGAAGATGAGTTCATAGAAATACAAACAGAGCGGAATGCTAGCGATGGTCCAAAATATCCATGCGGGAAACCCTGATTTTTCGCAATATTGTGGTTGGTCGTTCATCATTTTCAAAGATAGTGTTGTGTAATGAAAAAAAAGAGTGGGGGTACTTGCAAAGTAGTTTGAATGGTTGTATATTTGCAGCCCTTTTAAGCATTTTCAATCATGACCAAACGCACCTACCAACCCTCGAATAGAAAACGTAAAAACCGTCACGGATTCCGTGAGCGCATGGCTACAAGCAATGGCCGTAGGGTTTTGGCTGCCCGTCGCAAACGCGGTCGTGCCAGTCTTACTGTATCTCACGAGCGCAGTCACAAGGGCTAATCGCCTTTGTCTGTGCAGGCAAGGCAATGACTGCTACAGTGTTGCCATATCGTTTGGGACAGGCTTTCGGGAAATCCGAGAAACTCAATAGTGAAAAAATTATCGCCGGACTATTTCAGTCTGGCGTTTTTGTTTCCAAATATCCGCTCAGGGCCAATTTATTGCTCACCGAATTGCCAAAGGAGGGTGTACCGGTGCAGGTTGTATTCACCGCGAGCAAGCGGAAATTCAAACGCGCTGTGGATCGGAACTACATCAAACGCCGTTTGCGCGAGTTGTATCGATTGAACAAATTGCCCTTGTATCAGGCTTTGGAAGCAAAGCAACAAACCTTGGCCATCGCCATTATGTATACAGGCAGTGAATTGCCAGATTACAAGCAATTGGAGCGATCGTTTCATATATTGCAAAAGAAAATTTTCGATGTGTTGGAATTGCAAAAACCGGAGTGATTCTGCTGCGGCATACTCAAAGAAATGGGGATTGTCTGCCCTGTTTATTGGATTGATTCGGGTGTACCAATATGTATTGTCGCCATTGATGCCCAACAGCTGTAGGTTTGTTCCTACTTGCAGTCAGTATGGTGTTGAGGCTTTTCGCAAATATGGGCCACTGAAAGGTTTTTTACTCACGGCAAAGCGCATCGCCCGCTGCAATCCATGGGGTGGGAGTGGGTATGATCCGCTGCCATAGGGGTTGAGTAGGGGTGTGTTTTGGCGCCTGCTGGATGTGGGGTTTGGGAGGAAGTGGGATTGTGTTGTTATATTGAAATGAATTCACTATTTTTGCAGCCCTAATTTTACAGCCAAATGAATACCAACCAGTACGAGACCGTGATCATTTTGACACCCGTGCTCTCTGAACAACAGATGAAAGATGCTGTTGCAGGCTACAGAGAGTTGATCACC
>JBEGUW010000001.1:0-17579 GCA_041178665.1 Bacteroidota bacterium | reverse complement strand
GATAAAGACATTCCAATTGAACCGACATTGGAAGGTGTATTTAATTCAAAATCCTGAATTCGTTTTCCGATCGGATCCATGATGAAGTAGGATTGAATGGCCTCATTGCTTCTAAATTCCATCGTTGCACCCATTTTTTGTGGGTTGGGGAATAATTTTAAATCAACAATTGAGATTAACCTTGTATTTCCAATAATTTCATGTGGCAATTTCGCGCTATCCAAGTTACTGCAAGAATCACCCGACAGTTGTATTTGATGGTAGACTGTAATGCCTGCGGAAATCATTCTAAAGGGATAGGTATTGATCAGTGGGCTTTGATTTGTACTTGACCATCCTGGAGATTGTAAAATATACCAACTGTGCTGTCCAGAAATTACTTTTGGCGACAGCTGATAGAAAGTTGTATCTACCTTTTTGCTCGATGCATAGGTGAATGATGGATTGGGTTTGGCGCTTAACTGAACAATTTTTATTGATGAGTTTACTTTACAACCCAAGGGCGAGGTAGCGTAAAACTGAATTGAATCGCCATTTGAAATCGAAAGAATGCCTGTTTTTAAAGTTTTGTTGAGCGGGAACTTATTTTTATTGACATTAGCCCCTATTCCGCCGACATCTCCACCGCAATCAAATCCAAACTTTACACTACTTGCACATGTGTTTATAATAGTTGACGAATCCAAAGTGGTTGTAATTGCTGTGATGCTATCGGAGAGTACACTATATGATTTCTTGAAAGTTCCGCATACCAATTGACTGGAATCAAGTACTTCAAAATCTAAAGGTGTCGTCTTGCTTTTTAGAGCAATTGTAAAATCTGATTTCATGCCTTGCGATTTCCCGTTAATCCAAACACTGTATTTGTTGGGCAAACTGCCCAATGTAACCGTTTGATTTTGACCTACACAATTGGATGTCCCGTTGGTATTGATGACGTATTTGACTTCCTTACAAGCATTTGTATAGGAAGAAAAGGCAGCAATCGGACTCACTCCACAATCGGTATTTACGGTATACCTAACCCACAATTTGAGCAAAGAATAGGCATTGGCTGCGGAAACATTGTAGAAAGTATCCTTACCGCTATTGCTGGTTTTGATCCAGGTTTTTCCGCTGTCTTTGCTGACTTCATACTGAACGGCAGAAGTTTGAGCAAACCACCGGAATGTAACGTCCGTAAGGGATAGGTCAAACGGAGCTGCAACCACTTTAGTTGAAGAATCCGCAACAACGTACGACTTCTTTACTGCGTTGCTCACACAGCCATTGGAAGATTTGGAATACACGTTAATAAATGTGTTACCCGATTTGGCCGACAAAGAAATTAGGGTATCTGTTTTAAATGGCCCTTTGACATTGGTTCCAAAGGAATCGGCAAAACTGCCTTTGGCTTTCAAGATAATGAGACTTCCCGCGCAATACGCTGATTTTGAAGGGGTGAATTCCGCGCTTACGGTGGGACGTTTTTTGATACTCAAACGAATGGTATCGCTGTAAGTGATACAGCCAATTTTGTTTTTCGACTCGCTGAAATACATGCCAGAGTCCTTTACAAATAGGGATAATTTGGAATTATTTAAGGGGAGCCATCGCTGCGTATATCCCAAAGCAGATTGAGAAATCGCGGTGATTTTCAGTGAATCGCCTGAGCAGATATAATTTAATCCCGTGGGCGATACTTTTGATTTTACCGGAGAATCGTTGACTGTATAGGTTAGTTTTACAGTATTGGACTCTCCAAGGGAATTATAGGCCTTAAAGTAAATTACGTTGTTTACACTTCCCGCCAATTGAGAAAGGGTTGGATTTTGCTTATTAGATAAGAGTTTATACTTCCCGGATGCATCAAAGGTAAACCACTCAAATGACGTTGGACTATTGGTTGCTGAACCGGCAAAACGAAACGCATTGGCACAAGCGGGAGTATCGACTAACCGTGCTTTTGCGACCGGCAATTTTGAACTCTGAGAGATTTTGAATGACTTGCCATAAATTACATCACCCGAACTAGATCCGTTCCCATCTGCAGCATTTACATTGATATAAAACGTAACACTACTCATGTTCTTGCTAGGCGCCTTCCATTTGAAAACCCAAGAAGTACTATCCGTTCCAACTTTGGTATTTCCGGTGGAGGTATGTTCAATGTAATTGCGGGTTAATCCACTCACCGTGCCGGAATTTTTTTGAGTTCTTGCATCGGTGGTAGCAAATGTGCCGGCCGCTTTTGAACTATCGGAACTCAACGCTGTGAGTTGGAATCCGAATGTAGAAATCCCTGATTCAGCATACGTAATAGTGACCGTATATGTTGAGTCCATCAAATATCCCGTGGAGGGAATATTACTGCTCATTCTAACCCGATTCCATTGGGTTCCGCTTGTAACTACCGAAGAACCAGAGTGGCAACTGGTACAGTTGTTTTCATTGGGAGCACCCGTGTAACCAGAAGATGGTCCTGAAGCATTTGAGACAACATTTCCAATCAAGAATACGGCCAGTGAGGCCATGAGAATTTTTAACCAACGCATTTCCAAATTTCGTATTTTTTTTCTTCTCCGCAAATTGCTTTAAGCCATTGTGTTAAATATTATGTTATCCACATAATAATCTCCACAAAACGCACCCATTGAACGTCTCAACATGGGATTTTATTGAAATTTACAATAACCTCGGCAAGCTTATTGTCGAATTGACACTTATTAAATTGTGGGGTTTTTATCGATTCAAACCTTGATTTAATAGAAAAATAACACAAATAATTTGTTAAGGTTGCAATTCAAACCAATCAAACATTATGAAAAGAAAACTTCTAGTAATTGTCGTGATGGGGATTTGTGGCTTTCCGATTGCGAAAGCACAGACCTCGAGTCCCGCTGGACAGCAGGACGGTGACACACTCAATGTTGGAACGGTTACAGTAACTGCAGTGGGAACAACCAAAAGTGTTCGCAAAGTGGGTTATTCTGTATCCCAAGTCCAAGGCAAAGGCCTCGTTTCCTCAGGGGAAAGTGGCGTAATCCAAGCCCTAACAGGAAAAGCATCAAACGTTCAAATTACCAAAAATGCGGGTGATCCGGGATCGGGTGCATACATTCAGATTCGCGGACAGAACACAATTACCGGAAACACACAGCCGTTAATTGTAGTAGATGGTATTCCGGTAAGTAACTCAAGCGTTGGAGGCGGTGTAGATGGTGTAGTTCAACAATCACGTTTGAACGACTTAAATCCATCAGACATCGAATCAATGGAAGTATTAAAAGGTGCTGCTGCTGCTGCAGTTTGGGGTACTCGTGCGGCCAATGGCGTAATCATAATTACCACTAAAAGAGGTAAGCGTGGTATGAAAGTAGAATTTTCTTCTACTCTAGGTATCGACCAAGTAAACCGCGAATATGAAAAGCAGGGTACTTTCGGACAAGGATCAAACGGAAAATGGGCTGCTAACGCAGGTGGTAGCTTTGGAGATCGTATTGGTTCTCGTTCAGGTTCTGATTCCGTAAGTATGTCGGGCCAGCGATTTGAAGCTGAAAGCGGCAACATTTATCGCCCTATCATCAAAAAGGGTGACAAAACCGTTTACAACGATGCCAACCGCGACCAAGTTTTCCGCAACGGAACTACATGGAACAACAACCTTTCGATTTCAAATGCAACAGACAAGAGCACTGTATTCTTTAGCGTTGCCGATTGGAATCAGACGGGCGTAATCAATGGCAACTCAAACTACAGAAGAACTTCTGCTCGTTTGAATTTCACACAAAACGTGAGTGATAAGCTGACCATTGGATTCAATTCAACTTTGGCGAAGGTAACATCAAACAGAATTCAGATGGGTTCTAACTTAGATGGTCTTTACTTGGGTTATTTGCGTACATCTCCGGATTACGACAACACCGACTACAAAGGAACTTACTACACAGCGGGTGGTGTACCTACGTTTAACTCACACAGAGGTTATCGCAGATACTTAGGAAATCTCCCTCCAACATATAATAACCCAGGCTGGACGATTAACGAACAGAAAAACACTTCCGATGTAATGCGTGTGATGATCACTCCAGAAGTGGGTTACCAGTGGAAGAAGAACTCTAAGTTCATCGCTCGTGCTGGATATGATATGTCGACCGACCGCAGAATCACTTATTTCCCAGTAAACTCTGCCGGTAGCTATGCCAATGGTGCATTTACTGACAATATGATTCAGGAATCTGAAATGAGCATGCATTTTATCAACCAAAGCAATTTTGCGTTGAATAAGAACATCAATTTAAATACTACTGTGGGTTATTTATATACCAACAACAGTTTCTACAGCATTGGTGGTTCTGCATCTCAGTTCATCATTCGCGACCAAGATCGTTTCTCATTCATCAACTCTACCAGCGCAAACATGGATCCGTTCAACTCTTATTCTCAAGTAAAGAACAACCGTGCTTATGCCGTATTGGATTTTGATGTGCAGGATAAGTTATTCTTGCAATTGACTACTGCGTCTGAGGCATCATCAACGTTTAAAAATCGCTTCCTTTCTCCTAGTGCGAGTTTGGCTTACGAATTCACAAAAGACTTCTTAAAGAGCGATGCGTTTTCTTATGGAAAATTGCGTGCTTCAGGTGGCCGTGTGGGTGTTGCACCTCCAGCATACATATGGAACACGAACTACGTAAGTGCTGGTTCTGCGTCAGGTTGGGGCGATTATTTAGATGCATCTCAATATGGTGGGTCTATCTATCGTAGCTCAACCCAGGGCAATCCTGATATCAAGCCTGAAATGAAAACAGAGTTGGAATTGGGTGCTGATTTGAAATTCTTGAAAGACAAAATTTCTTTGGGATTGACCTACTACAGCAACGTAATCGATGGCGCTGTATTGGCTGTTACTGTAGCTAATTCTACGGGTTATTCTAGTCAGTGGAAAAATGCCGCAAACATCTCAAATAAAGGTTTCGAGGCTGATTTGAACATCAACTTGATCAAAAACAAAGATGTCACTTTGAATCTTTATGGTAATTTGGGTCTAAACCGTAACATGGTAAATGATATCGGTGGTGCAAATTCAATCTTCTTAGCTGGTTTCACAGGAACTTCTTCTCGCGCAGTAAAAGGTTATGCGATGGGTTCTATGTGGGGTGGTAAGTGGTTGCGTGACGAAAATGAAAAATTGGTTTTGGATGCCAATGGATTCCCTCAAGCAGCACCTCAAGAAGGCGTAATTGGTAACCCCAACCCTACTTACCGTGGCTCTGTTGGAGTAAATGGTAACGTGAAGCGCGTTGGATTCAACCTTTTGGTTGAAACTTGTCAAGGCAATCAAATGTGGGGTGGCACCTACGCTGTGTTGAACAATTTCGGCATCACACCTGAATCAGCCAACGAGTTTACAGTATCTGCGGCTGACGCAGCCACAATTAAAGACTACACCGGCGCTACGATTGCAGCAAGAGCTGCCTCCGCTGGTAATGGTTCTGTTATAACAAATGCCGATGGAACTTACACTTGTCGTGGCAACCTTGAAGATTATGGCAATGGTAAAGTTTGGTTGAACCAATCTTGGTACACTGGCTTAGGCGGTGGATTTGGATCAGTTTCTGAATCTTTCATCAAAGATGCTTCTTGGGTTCGTATTCGTGAACTTAGCGCTACCTACGCATTGCCTGATGGCTTGTGCAGAAGTTTGGGCGTACCAGGTGGAATATCTATTGGTGTAACCGGACGTAACTTGGCACTGTGGACCAAATTCGACGGTGTTGATCCTGAAACCAACTTAACGGGTGTTTCTAATGGCCGCGGTTTGGATTACTTCAACAACCCTGGTACCAAATCTTACTTGTTTAATATCAAATTCAATCTTTAATAATTACGAAAATGAAAAAAATATCAATCATTTTTTCGGTAGGTGTTGCAGCGATGATGGGTATGTCATCTTGTAAGAAGGACATGACCGAAATCAATAAAACAAACCCAAATCAGTTTAGCGACTCTGATCCTACATTGATGATTACAGGGGCCGAGTTGGCCAACGTAATTGTGAACGAAGGTGAGGCCGCTCGATTGGCTGGAATTTTCGCGGGTCATTTCAATGGTTATGACCGTCAGTTCATCTCATATGCGCAGTACAATATGACATCTGGTGATTTCAATTCACCTTGGAGTAACCTTTACACAGAGGGTATTGCTCAATGTCGTTTGATTGAAACCAAAGCCGCCAAAGCCAACAACAAATCTTTGCTAGGCGTTGCGATGATCAATGAAGCGCAGTTGTTGCTTGCTGCCTCAGGATTGTGGGGTGATATTCCCGACAAAGAGGCTTGTAACGATGCGATTTCAAATCCAAAGTTTGATAAAATGTCGGATGTTACTAAGCATTGTATCGCATTGCTTGACTCAGCGGCAAATCTTACTTCTGGTACTGATTACAGCGCTGCATTTGCTGGTTCATTTGACTGGGTTGAGGTTGCGAACACATTAAAGGCTCGCGCCTATTTGCGTATGGGCGACTATGCATCGGCATTGGCTTCTGCCAAAAAAGGTGTAAGTGCTGGAGCCGACATGTATGCTAACCACAGCACTGAATCTCCAGGGGCTTGGAATTTATACTACGACTTCTTGGATTGGAACCGTGGTGGTTATATTTCTTGCGATGGCGCTCCTATCGTAGGCATGTTGGATACTGCATCTAAGTCGAGCAAGAACAACCCAAAGACCGATGAAACTGCGCGCTTTGATTATTATTTCTTAGCAGACAATTACACGCCTTTGGATCCAAACATGTACACTGGCATTTTTGCCCCTACTTCTAACTTCGCGATGGTTTCTTACGTTGAAAACGAATTGATCATGGCTGAATGTTATGCTCGCGGTGGCGACAATGCAAATGCTTTGTTCCATTTGAACAATGTCCGTAAGGAGCATGAAGCAAATTATGGTGGATACCAAGACTATGTGTTGTCTGATTTTGGTCCAACAGCAATGGTAAAAGGCCCAACTGAATCTGCAGCATTAGGTCGTGAGATCATGGTTGAGAAATATGTTTCATTGTTCGGCCAATTAGAGCCCTTCTGCGACCTTCGTAGAACCAAAAACGCCATTGGAATTAAGCCATATGCTGGAACTTCTCTACCGGGATGCTTCATGGTTCCTCAAGACGAGATCAATGCAAACACAAATGCTCCTAAGGGTGGCAGTTTGTTTGATGTGTTGGAGTTGTTTAAGTAAGATCAACGATTAAAATATCAAAGGCCCCGGCAACTTCGTTGCCGGGGCCTTTTTGTTACATAACGACATACCCAGTGAAGAATGTCAGCACATGTGTTGTCGAAAATGTTGGCACACATGTTGGCACAAAACAAAAACAGCCAGATGTTATCTGGCTGTTTTTCAATAATTTAGAAGCTAATTCTAGTGATCCCGCTGGGACTCGAACCCAGGACCCATACATTAAAAGTGTATTGCTCTACCAACTGAGCTACAAGATCGTTTCCTCTTCCTATTGTTAAAGGAGGTGCAAAAATACCATTATTCCCTTTAAAATCAAATTATTCCAGAAATTTCTTTCCTATATGTGTGGTGAACCTTCGTCTTTACTGCTCCCAACGATTCCAACATGCTGATCATCTTAGGGTTGAAATCACCCACCCACGCCAGCTCCATCGTTTCCATTCTCCTTTTAATCGCATTGCCTTGGTGAAACTTGATAATCAACCCTGTTTCCACGCCCAAATTGTGGTGGCTAGGCACAATCCCGAATACAATACCCTTGGCTTTATTGATTTTTCCGCGATTTAACATAAACTGAATCTTTTGCCACCAACCCATAGAACCCTTGAAATCCTTGAGAACTTGATTGATTTCTAATATGGCGACAAAAAACCCAATCGGCTTGTCGTTGTCGTAAGCGAAAACCGCAAACTCCTCTGGCATCGCGGGCTTGATTTCTTTCAATCGCTTGTGAAGTTCCTCATACTGCAATGGCTCAAAATCATCGTGAAACGCCCATGCCTCATTGTAAATACTCACAAAATCAGCGGCAAACTTGTCCAATTGCGCATATCGAAAAAACTCAAATCGATACCCCGGCTTACTCATCACCCTTTCGGCAATCTTAGAAAATCGCTCATAGTTGAATTCCTTTTCTACAATGTCGTAGGTATTCTGTTCGATTTCTAGCTGATAACCTCGCGTTGTAAACCACTGCTGGTAATATTTGGGATGATAGTTTTCTCGATACGATGTGGGTGTTGTAGCCGAAATCAACAATCCCCAATAACTATCTCGGTCGCCAAAATTGATTGGTGCATCGATGCTTAGACATGATTCGGAGGTGAGCCATGCCTCGGCGACATCAAACAGGGCGTTGGCAACTGTTGGGTCATTGATTGACTCAAAGAACCCGATGCCCCCACGTTTTCCAGATTTGGGTTTTACAGTGTAGAATGCAGCGATGCGGCCGGCCGTTCGGCCGGCCGCATCCAACGCTATCCAACGGCGCGCAGCGCCGTTTTGGAACGACTTATTCTTGTTCACATCAAACACCGCTTCCACATCTGCCGTAATAGGATAAATAAAGTCACCATCCCCCACATATACCAAATCCAACACACCATGAAACTCCCTAATATCCTGCGCCGATAAAACCTCCTTGATCGCCATAATTATTTCTTTTCCAATGATACGAATTCGTCGCCCTTTTTATACAATGTATACGTCATAATAAACTGAAACATCTCATCCGATGCCCGCATACTCGCCCCTCCACTGTCCCATCGCTCAGAAACCTGTTTCGGTGGACGATTCGGATTCCAAGGATTATTCGATGTATTGTCAAACTCCGCCACCGCCACAATCTCAGACCCCGCAGGAATTCTCAACATCGTTTTGTAAGTATAAAAATACTGCCAATTGAAATTCCATCGTAAAATACGAATCAATGGAATTGTATCTCCATTCGGCTTGACAGCAAACGCCAGAAATGACTTGCCCAACATATGCAAATGTGGATTGATCGTAAGCACCGAAATATCCTCTGCAATCGTAAAGCGCGTGGTGTGTTTAGTAACCTTATTCGCAGGAACCACCAATGGCGGGACAATCTTGCTGACACCGTTGGTGCCCAACATCAACTCAGACAAAACACGACTCGGTGGAATATCGGTAAAAAACACATTCAACACGGACCGATCCACCACCGTTTTATCGGCCGGACCATAATGCACATCATTCATCACCGCCGCAAAATCCTTCGTGACCTCAAACGCACCAATCCCATTTGGATACTCAATCCCCTGAACCCCCGGCAAATAGTTAAACGCAGAGTGGATCCTCATCGGCAAACTCCCATCATCGGCTTGCATCTCTAACAACGACCCCAAATCCGAATTCATCTCCGAACGAGCCTCCATCTTCCTTCTGGGCCTTATCGGCATACGCTTGCTACCCTCTTTATATAATAACAAATGTCCATTCGCATGATGCACCAAACCTGGCTCAGTAGGCACAAATTCCAATGCCGAAATAAACCGCTTCTTCGGAAGCGACACATTAGACAAACTGATGAAAAAGCGATCCAAATCGCCCTCATGCATCACAACAGAATCAAAAGGAATTACTAAATCAGGCTTCCTTATGTTACTTCTATCAATCGCATTTGGGCGATATACATATTTCTGATCACCCTCAACCGCCCCCTGTTTTACCCATTTCTGGATGATGGCAATATCGCGGTCAGTCAACACCTTTTCACCCACAAAATGACTATAACTAGGATCGGCCGGCCAGGGTGGCATGATCCTTTTTTGGGTAACCTTAGCAATGGTCTTCGCGCGCTTCTTTACAGCGGCATAAGAAGCCAAACTAAAAGGCGCTGCCCCTTGTTCGCGATGGCAGGGCAAACAATTCTTTTGTAATATCGGTGCAATATCGTTGGCAAAAGTGGGTTGATCCGGCAAAGCATCCACACTCCCGCCATTACCGCAACTATTTATTGAAATAACAACCAATAAAATTATGATATATAGATATTTACATTTCACACTATTTATTCATTTATCGAATCAAAAGGACCCACAAAACAACCAATGGGCTCATTGGATGCTACAGTATTTGGCTTTCCAAGTATAATATCCTTTAAGACATCCGCCAAATAATTTTTTGTCGCCACCTTAGAAACCACACCCAAACTCACCGCCCGGTCATCAATTTTTCCACTGTAAATCTTAGACCGTGTTAGACAATTCATTACCACCGCTTGGGGATAAACTATGATTCCAAAACGACCGCAAACCACACCCAAATTATCGTGGAAAAGCAAATCCTCCATTCCGGAAATCGACCTACTTCCAACACCAGGATCGAGTAAACAAAACTGAATGGTATCGCCAAATTGTTTTACCAAATTTTGAATGGTTTTGATATAGGATTTGGCTATCGGACATTCGTTGGAGTAGGAAATGACGCATAAATATTTCTTGGATTCAAATTTCGACCTAAATTCATCGTAAATAAGCAATGAATCCTCGTTCGGACTACAACATTTTTTAGAAGCAGGTAAATTAGCGTATGCTAATTGAGCCTTTCTCAAACTGTCGTTTTGTTCAGACCCAGCCTTTTCAACCGCATCAGAACACCCACAAACCACAAAAAAAACACCAATAAAACCGAATAAATTCCTTTTAAAAAATGGCTTCATCTGCTTTTTGTGATTAAATCAAACCCTAGTCCGTGCATATTCCCAAAGTACCATGCCGCAGGAAACGGCGATGTTAAACGAATGCTTTGTGCCCAATTGCGGGATTTCGATTACCCCATCGCAAAGCGATATGACATCCGCGCCAACTCCATCAATTTCATTCCCAAAAACAAAGGCCACTGCCTGATTGGGAAATACCATATTCTGAAGAAACACCGCATTAGATGTCTGCTCGATGGCATAGACCACAAACCCTTGCAACTTAAGGTCCTTCACTGCATCGATGGTATGTTCTTGGTAGAGCCAACTGACAGAATTCTCTGCGCCGATAGCGGTTTTGGTGATTTCGCGATGAGGTGGCGTGGCTGTAATACCACAAAGTATCATTTGCTGACACAAGAATGCATCGCTACTGCGCATCATAGAACCCACGTTATTCATGCTCCTAACGTTATCCAAAACCACCACAAACGGCCATTTCTCTACCGTTTTGAATTCCGAAACGCTCAATCGTTGGAGATCGGCACCCACCAATTTTTTCACAAATACAAAGATACTTGTTTTCAATGGGGAAAAAGGGGGCGTAAATGTGGAAATCGGCCTGAGAAATGGCTGTAAATTTGGGGTTTATGGCAGGAGGCACTTCAGATAAGGAAACACCGCTAATGAAGCAATATCATACCATCAAGGCGCAATACCCTGGTGCGATTTTGCTATTTCGAGTGGGTGATTTTTACGAAACGTTCAGCGAAGACGCACGAATCGCATCAAAAGTGCTGGGCATTGTCCTCACCAAACGATCAAACGGCGCGGCATCCGACCAAGATTTGGCAGGATTCCCCCACCATTCCCTAGACAACTACCTTCCACGATTGGTAAAAGCGGGCTATCGCGTTGCCATCTGCGATCAGCTTGAAGATCCTAAGAAAACCAAAACTATCGTAAAACGCGGTGTCACCGAATTGGTTACGCCTGGGGTGAGTTACAACGACAAAGTTCTAGAAATCAAGCAGAGCAACTATTTGGTGTCGGTTTTGGAGCAAAATATGCAATGGGCCGCCTCTTTTCTCGATATTTCCACGGGGGAATTCTTGGTTTGTGAGGGTTCTTTGATCACCGTAAAAAAGATGATCGATGCGTTTAAGCCGTCCGAGTGGATCCTACCCAAGCAACAGCAACAGACCATCTTCGAAATTCTGGGTACTCCCGCCTCGTTTCAGACAATAGAATCTTGGGTCTATGAATCAAGCAATGCCAATGAATCCTTATGTCGACAATTCAAGACCCAGAATCTAAAAGGGTTTGGCATCGCTGAAATGCCCTTGGCCATTGGATCTGCGGCAGCTATTCTACAATACCTGCAATTCACTCATCATACCCACATCGACCATATCAATCGCATTTCTCGAATCGACGAGGGTGATTCCGTTTGGATCGATGGTTTTACTTCAAGAAACTTAGAATTAACCCGTCCGATTTATCAAGGCGGTACAGCTGTAATTGATGTCATTGATAAAACATGCACCGCGATGGGCGCCAGAATGCTCCGAAACTGGTTGGTATTTCCGCTGCTTAATCGCAAGGCAATTGAAAACAGACATCAGCGAGTTGAAGTCTTCATCAACAACCCATCGGAAACATCGGTATTTCGCGATACAATGAAACAAATTGGCGACCTACAACGGTTGGTTTCCAAAGTAGCACTTAGAAAAATTGGTCCGCGTGAATGTCTCACACTTGGATATGGCCTCGATAATTTGGCCGATTGTAAAACCCTTTTCGAAAATAGCTCAGATCCACAGCTACAGGCGTTGGCACAAAAAATCGATTCGCTGCCAAAACTACAATCGTTGATTTCCGACCGTATGTTAGCCGATGCACCAGCCGTGGCCGCCAAAGGGAACATTTTTAAATCGCATGTACACCCCGAATTACAAGATCTTCGCGACCTTACCACATCGGGCAAAGACAAACTCATAGAAATTCAACAAGCTGAAATTCAGCGCAGTGGCATCACATCATTAAAGATTGGATTCAACAACGTTTTTGGATACTATCTAGAGGTCACCAACTCCCATAAAGATAAGGCTCCCGAAGATTGGATTAGAAAACAAACGCTTACAAACGCGGAACGATACATCACACCAGAGCTCAAAATATATGAGGAAAAAATCCTCAATGCGGAAGATCTAATCCTAACGCTGGAGGCCCAACTTTGGGAATCGCTACTCAACGACATGAGCGAATTTGTCCCCCTGCTGCAGCAACAAGCCACCATTTTGGCGGAATTGGACGTGCTGGCGGGATTTGCTCAATTGGCCATGGACTGCAACTATTGCAAGCCAACCTTGAACGATGGTTACGATTTACTCCTCAAAGACTGCCGACATCCTGTCATTGAATTCCAACTGCCCGCCGGTGAATCATACATCCCCAACACCATTCAACTAAACAAGGAGGAACAGCGCATCGTCATTCTAACCGGTCCTAACATGAGTGGAAAGAGCGCTATATTACGACAAACCGCATTGGCTGTCATCCTGGCCCAAATTGGCTGTTATGTCCCTTGCAGTGAGGCTCATATTGGCATCACAGACAAGATTTACACGCGCGTGGGGGCATCGGACAATATTTCGGTTGGGGAAAGTACGTTCATGGTGGAAATGTCGGAAACAGCCTCTATTCTTAACAACTTGAGCGATCGCAGTTTGGTATTGTTGGATGAAATCGGACGTGGCACAAGCACCTACGATGGCGTCTCATTGGCTTGGAGCATCGCGGAGTACATACACTCCCACCCTTCGGCTCCCAAAACCCTTTTTGCAACCCACTATCATGAACTCAATGAATTGGAAAGCAAATGCCCAGGAATTGTCAATTTTCATATTTCCATCAAAGAACAGGGGGCTCAAATTGTCTTTTTGCGCAAACTAACCCGTGGTGGCAGCGAACATAGCTTCGGTATCCATGTCGCCCAGCTCGCCGGAATCCCCAATGCTGTCCTCATTAGAGCCACCGAGATATTGAATAAACTCGAAGAAGATCGGTCTAACTTATCGCCTCAAAAAACACTGAAAAACACGAGTACCAAACCCGTTTATCAGATGAACATGTTTCAAACAGAGGACCCAAAACTCATTCAGGTAAAGAAATTGCTGACAAGTATCGATATTAACACACTCACGCCCATCGAAGCCTTGCTAAAACTTCAAGCCGTACAGGGAATCCTCAACGAGAAAATCAATTAAAAACTATAGTTACAACCCAATGCTGGGAGTATCGGCAACTGGTCTACACGCTTTCCTTTTACCCTGTCGTAATAGAATATGTTATTTCTATTGTACACGTTGGTCACACTGAAAAGCAAGTTAAACTCACTGCCCTCGCGGAAAACCCACTTTCTTTTTATCGAAAAGTCTAAACGATGATAATATGGCAAACGTCCGCGATTGATTTGGGCGTATACGATGCCTAACTGACCATTGGCTGCCGTATAATCGGTACCAATCCCTTGTTGAAAGTTGTACTTTTCGTAATAGCCTTGTGTCTGGGTAAAAGGAAATCCAGATCCAAAGTTCCATCGTAAAGAAACCTCAGAAGGATGCTTTTTGTCAAATTCGTAGTTCAGTAGAATGTTGGCGTTATGACGTCGATCGAAATTGGGTTGATAATACGAAATCCCATCAAAACGATTGACATACGTCAAGGAGTAAACCGCCCACAAATACCAATGTTTGTCGGAGTATTTATAAGAAATATCGCCACCATAAGCATTTCCATTTTCGATGATAAAATCCTGTCTCAAACGCTGGGGCTTATCCAAATTAAATTCATCGTCGGAAAACAACTTATCCCTATTGATATTGGTGATCTGATCAAATATTTTCACAAACGATTCAATATTGATCGTCTGCTTTTTGTCGATGCGATAATCAAACCCAGCAACTGCGTGCCTTGCCTTCTGTAAACGCGTAGTCACAGGCTTACCATTGAATGAATCTGGAAGGTTGTCCGGTCCCGACAAGAATCCGTAGAATAAATTCACCACGTCTCTATCGCTCATTGCCGATAATAGGTTCTGAGAATACATCCCAACGGCAAATTTGATTCCTATTGACTTCAACGGCATGTAACGCAATTGAAACCTCGGCTCCAAACTACCATTGCCTAACGAGGCATAATATTGATTACGCAATCCAATATTACAAATCAATTTCTTACGAACCACACGATAATTCCCAAAAGAGTTGATCTCTGTTGTACTCTCTAACTGATTGATTTTTCGATCGTTGGCATTATACAATTGAAAATTGGTTTGAAATCCATTTAACTCAATACCCCATTTCAAATCATCGCGTTTAAAGTTGTAAGAGAAATTCATCCCTAAGTTAAAACCGCCGATGGAGCTATTTCTTGGCTTCGCATCTTGCTCTTTCTGTTCGATGCTATACTGACTCCATAAAAAGAAACCATCAACACGCGTCTTCGCCTGCTCTGGAACCACCAAAAACTTGCCACCCAAGCCTGTCGACGTCCAACCGTAGCGCGTAGACCCCGGAAAAGCCACATTGTCGGAAAATCTAAACCCATACAACTTGGTATACCCACCATTGGCCGAGTTGAAACTCATTTTCACAAACAAATCGCCAAAATTGTATGGCAACTTGTCGGGATTGGCATAATTATATAGCAATCGTGAGGATTCACGCAAGAATGAATTCTTATAGGATATGGCAATGGAGCTGTTGTTTTTTCCTTGTTGATACTTTCGCAAGGGCGATTCCAATAGCAATTTTGATGTAAATGTGGTCAAGCCCACCTTTCCCGCCATCCGCTTTCTATTACCATCGCGGGTTTTAATATCAACCACAGCAGAAACTCTACCTCCATATTCTGAGCCAAACCCAGCACTGTAAACATCCGCAGTTTGAATCAAATCGGTCTCAAACACCGAGAAAAGTCCAATGGAGTGAAAAGGATTGTAAATAGTAAGACCATCCATCATCACCTTATTCATAATTGGCGAACCGCCTCGGATGTACAATTGTCCGCCCTGATCTCCACTAAACACCACGCCTGGCAAAACTTGTATGTACTGTAAGATATCAGGTTCAGCGCCCACCGCAGGCATTTTATAAATCGCACGCGCTTCGATGTTCGTCACACCCACTTGCGCATCCCTCGCCTTTCCTTTGACAGAAATTTCTACCGCCTCCATGGTCGAAATGTGTTGCAAATAAAAATCTTTCTTGGTATTGACATCTGCGAACACCTTTACCTTTTCATAAAGCGTATCAAAACCCGCGTGGGAAACCCGCACCCAATAATCGCCGGGAGTTAAACCCGTTAATGCATAATAACCGTCGTTGTCTGAAAGAATGGAGCGAACTACCGTACCATCAGACTTGTCCTTTACCGCTGTGATTACCGACGCCACGGAGCGATCACCATTGTCGCCGTCGTAAACAAACCCCCTAATATCACTTTTGGTTGATTGACCCTGCCCCACAATTGGTGCCAAAGCCAAAACGCAAATTAAAAATCGCCACATGAATTCTTCAAAAATACACCGAAAATTATTAAGTCACATTTTTTTCATCGATAAGCAAACATTGAGAACTATTTTTGCATTCTACATGGTTTACCGTTTTAAAGTTTGGTTCGACGACATGGACGATATTGTTCGATGGATTGAAATTAGGCCCTCGCATACTTTCATGGACTTCCACAACATCATTCAGGAAGCGATTGGTTTCGATAACAAGGAGGCAGCCAGTTTTTTTGTAAGCGATGATCGTTGGCGTAAAATTTCTGAAATCAAAAAAGAGAAGCCAGCGCATGCCGAAGGCGACATCACCGGCAATCTTGACGCACCGTTAATGGCTGATGTCAAAATACGGACATGCGTAAACGACCCCCACCAGCATTTTATTTACATCTTCGATTATAATGTCCAATGGACTTTGATGTGCGAATTGATTAGCATCGAAGCCAGCAGCGACAAACAAGTATATCCAAGGGTATATCGTACCGAAGGAAAACCACCGAGACAGCACAACGATAGTAAGTTTAAGATGCTAGACGACAATGAATTTGATGCGTTGGCAGAGAAAATATTGGCTGCAAAAGGCATCAAGAGTTTATTGGTTGAACACGAAGAGGAATTGCTCGCCGCCGAAGATGACGAGGATGACTTGGATGTTGATTTAGACGATGACGAGGATGGAGATGACGAGGATCATGATGAATTCGGATTCAGCGGCCTCAGCAATGGCATCGATGCGGATGATTTAAAATAATTCAAATTGACAAACAAACCCACCCTTATCGTTGTGGGAGGCCCCACCGCTTCTGGCAAAACTGCAACTGCCATTGATTTAGCATTGAAACTCAATACTGAAATCATTAACGTTGATAGTCGACAAGTATACAAGGAACTTCATATTGGCGTAGCCAAACCCAGTGCAGAAGAATTATTGAAAGTAACACATCACGGTGTCTCTACCGTTGGAATCCATGAGCATTACAATGCGGGTATGCATGCAGAAAATTTCGAATCCACCATCCAAAATCTGCTTTCGTCAAACGGATCAGCAATACTTTGTGGTGGTACTGGCTTATATATTGAGGCGCTCATCAATGGATTGGATGATATGCCAGAGATCGACCCTGATTTGCGTTCTGAGATTCTGGATGAATTTGTGGCACATGGATTAGACCGACTTGTTCAGGTTCTATACCAACTTGATCCGAATGCCGGGACATTGGTAGCGCTTGACAATCCTCAAAGGGTAATGCGTGCAATAGAATTATGCATTCAGACACAAAAAACACTGTCGGAGATATACTCACAAAAGCCCAATCCTAGATTCCCCGAGGCTCATGT